>JADLFD010000431.1 GCA_020845805.1 Verrucomicrobiales bacterium
CCAGGGCTCGGCCGGGCTGGATCCACGCCGTGTGCGGACCCTCGGGGAACAGTTTGGGGTCGGGCGGTTCGCAAAGGTTGGGCAGGACATCCGAGTTCACCAGGGCGTTGAGATCCGGAGCGACCACGGTGACGCGCCAGGGGGAGAGGATTTCGTTTTCGAGCGTGAAGCCGGCGGGATCGTCTTCGAACGTGGCAACCAATCGCGACGTGCCCGTGGGGCGGAGGGTCATGCCGCTGTACTCGCGCAGGTTGCCCTCGGTGATCAGGACATAGCCCACGCCGGGCAGGATGGCGGTGACCGGAGGGCCGAGCGTGACAGGCTGTTCGCCGCGCTCGGACTTGGTGGTGGTGGGAATAGCTTCGAGTTTGGCGTGATGATAGGCCCCTTCGTAGTCGCCGGTGTTGGTTTGGAACCAGGCCTCTGTTTCGGCTGGCAACGTCCACGCGGCATCATCGCCCTGGACCTGGCGCGGGCCTGAGCCGGGGACGCGGTAGCGAAAGGCGAATCCGTCGTCGAACACGCGGGCCTCCAGGGTCCAGGGCGAGGGAACGTCCGAGGACTGGACGGCGAGTCGGTAGGTGCGCGAGCGATGGGTGGCGGTGCGTTTGCCTCCGCGCCAGGGGTAGGTCTCGTCGGTTTCGGACACGGTGGGTTCGCCGGCGCGCGCGTTGCGGCCCAGGTGGACGGTGTTCACCACGGGGCCGAGGGGGGAGGGGGAGATCACGACGTGCCCGCCGGATTCGAGGGACCAGGAAAGGGATCCGTTGTCTGCGGTGGTGATGTGCGCGATCAGCTTGCCGGACGGGCTGCGGAGCAGTCGGTCCTCGGGCGCTGCCGCCGCGTGGAGACCGAACGTGCCCAGCAGCGTCAGGGCCAGGGTCAGGGTCAGGGCGAACCCGAGGCGGCTGGGGACGGCAGCTGGGAAACCTGCGTGGCCCGGGCCCGAGCGGGAGGCCCGAGGAGTGGGGAAGAGGGGGGAGTGAGCGCTCTTCATGGGGTGTCTGCTACGGGGTGGGGCTGGGGGTGTCGAGGGACGAGGGGCGAGTGGGGATTCGTTTTTCATCTTGCCCATCGGGGGATCCCTCTCTAGTGAACGCCGATCCGCGTTGCTGAGTGAGGCCGGGCCGTCTCGTGCCGGGATGTCCGATCCCGACTGCGGGGCGATGGTGGCGTGGCGCGGTGGGGCGAGAAGGGCGCGGTGGGCGGGGCATCCGGGACTACGTAACGTCTATGAGGCAGTTATTCTGTTTGGGCGCGATGATCTGGCTGCTGGGACCGGGGTGGGCGGCGGCCCAGACCGTGCAATACACCCGCAAGGCCAACGGGGAGATCTGGCTCGAGGGGAATCTCCCGGCGACCGAGACGCACGTGTTGCAGTCGAGTCCGAACCTCCGTTTCTGGGTCGATGTGCGGGACGGTCTGACCGGGCATTTTTCGCTGCGCGCTGATTTGGAGGGCATGGAGAAGCGCTTCTTTCGGGTCGTGCCCTCGTCCGAGGAGGGGGCTCCGATCACCCTTGCGATGGTGGGCGATTCCACGGTGGCCGATCTTGCGAGCAACAGCGGTGTGTTCAGCGGTTGGGGGCAGGGGATGCACGGTTACTTCAAGGCCCAGGTTCGGGTGATCAACCTGGCGATGCCCTGCTACGGCACCAAGACGTTCCTCGCCTCGGCGGAACGCACGAGCCTGGAGGTGATCCGACCGGACGTGGTGTTAGTGCAGTTCGGCATGATCGACGAGATCGGGTGCGGCGGGGATCGCTCGGAGCAGTTTGTGGCCACCGAAACGGAGTACCGCGAGAATCTGAAAGTCCTCGTGGAGATGATTCGCGGTTTTGGCGGTCAGCCGGTGTTGGTGACGCCGCCGGTGATGCGGCGCTTCAATGCTCTGGGTCGGGTCATCACCATTCTCCCGAACCGGCGCGCCATCATGCAGACGGTTGCCACCGAGCTACAGGTTCCCCTCGTCGATCTCTATCAGATGAGCGGGGCGTTGGTGGAGCGACTCGGGCTCGAGGGGAGTGCGTACCTGTACAGTTCGGCGGGGGATCTGGGGCATTTCTCCCTGCGCGGCGCGGAGATTCTGGCGGGAATGGTGATCAGCGGTCTTCCTCCGGCATTGGGTCGTTACGTGGTCGCGGACTACGACCTGATGGCGGCGCCCTGACGGGTTGGACTGCTTCCACGGTCGCCGCCAAGGGGAAGCCGTGGGCTGTTCTTGCCCAGCCTACCCGAGCGAAACGGACGCGCAGGGAATCCTCGATCCACTCCCTTTTTGGTGGGATGCGCTCCTAGCCTATTGAGCCGTGCGACTGAACCTGGCGGCGATCGGAGCGAAATGCTGCAGGAGACCGTCCGGGATGAAATCCAAATCACTGCGCAGGAGTTGCTTCACCTCGGAGGACACCACGCTTCGATCCAGGTGGAATCCGTCGGGCGCGGTCACCGTGAGGTCGAATTTCCAGATCAGCTTCAGCGCGATGCGGAGTGGCTGGGCTTCGTCGGCGTAGGCGACCCCTGACGCCTGCGAGCGCATGGCTGCCATGCGAGCGAGTGCGGTGCGGACCAGGCTTTCCTTTTGTTCGGCGGTCAGCGCGGTCTGGATCGCGTCGCGCAGGAGTAGTTTGCCGAGGAACGCCTCCTGAATCCGCTGGTGGCCGCGATCGGCGTCAGCAATGGGCAAAGGTGAAGACGCGGACCGACAACGATCGGCATAGGCCTCGGCGAGGACCGCGGCGGCGTCGGGCCGGTTCAGGAGATCCGTGAGTCGCTGGCCCAACAGATCGAAGCCTGCCTCGGGGTGCCTATGGGTGATCGTGATGACCAGGGACCGATGATTGAGGAGGGTTTCGGTGAGGCTGCGCGTGGAGGGCAGCTGGGCTGCGGTCGGGGGAGTCGGATCGGAACCTGGCAGCAGGTCAGCTTCGGCCGCGCGTGCCACGCCTCGTGCACCGACGACGACGACGACGACGAGCAGCATGGCCGACCAGGTCGCCGCGCGAAGGACGGGCGCGAGCGCGGGGGTGAACGCGAGGCGGGGAGCCATGGAGTGGATCTGTATTCCTCGCGGGCGGGAGCGTCAAGGAGGGCGCCGTCGGTGATCGGCCAAGCGACGTGGAAGGTCCTTCGTGATGCCGACGTAGATCTCGCCGGACTCGAACTTGAGGGCGTAAACCGAGACCTCCACGAGGTGCCAAGAAAGAAGAATTGGAGCGAGCGAAGGGATTCGAACCCTCGACATTCACCTTGGCAAGGTGACGCTCTACCAGACTGAGCTACGCTCGCCCCCGAAGAGCGCGGTGAAAATGGGCTAAGGGCGGTCCGAATGCAAGAGCCCATTTTTTGCACCGGGCAAACGCGCGGAGGCGATGGCCATTCGGGCTTCCTATGGCTTCGAGAGTCGCGTGGCCGGGCCCAGGGTGCGCAACTCGATGCGGAGGGTGGCACCTGCAGGAAGGGTGGCGCCGACTTGCACCGGGGTGGCACCCGTGCCGAGGCGCGCGCGCGCGGGGTCGACGGGGAGTCGCGCCACCTCCTTCCAGGAAGCGTCCGCGATCACGGCCTGGGAGCCGCCCGTGTACTTCAGGCTCCCGCCGGCGGGGATGGACTGCGAGCCGAGGTCGAGGACGGTCTGGCCGAGCAGATCCACATGGATGCCCGGCACCGGCACTTTGGCATCGGAACGGATGATCCACTGGAGTGGCTGCGGGGCAGTGGGGTTGCGGTACTCGGTACTGGAGGCGTCACCGGCTGTAGCGGCGTGGGTAAAGCGTGCGACGAAGACTTCGTGAAGATCCCACTGGTGGTCGCCGGCGGGGCGCAGGTGAAACTCGCGTCGGTTGTCGCGCAGGGCCCCCTTCACCTCGGGGGTGAAGGCCCCGGCCATGCGCGCGGTTTCCCACTGCGCGATGGCACTCAGGATGGCCGTGGTGGCGCCGAACTGCCGCGCGGTATCCGCAGAGGCGGGATCAGCCGCGAGTTGCGCGGTGCTGGCCAGACTGGTGGCCAGGGCGAACCCTGCGTCGAAACCGGCGGCGCGGGCCAGGAGCCATTCGGCGTCCTCGAGGCTGGTGTCGGCGCGGAGCGCGAACCAGCCGAGCATGTGGGGCATGAGATTGCGTTCGAAGAGCACCTGGTTTTTGAAGCGGTAGAGGGTCTGGCTTTCACGGAAGCCGGCGTACCAGGGTTCGCCCCAGTTCATGCGCGTGTTGATGTGCCAGTTGAAATGGCCGGGATTGCTGGCGTCGTTGATGATGGTGCCGCGCAACTCAGGCTTCAGCGCCTCGTGCCAGGCGTGCGTGAACAGGGTGCGACCGTAGGTGCCGTGGCCGGTGGACCAGTTTCCTTCGAGTCCGTCGAAGGAGAGCTGTCGGATCCCGGTGCGATTGCAGAAGTCGGCGATGTTCCGCGCGATTTCGATGGAGAGGGAGAGGTCGGAGAGGAAGACCTGGTAGTCGTGATCCAGGAGGCGTGCGACGGGTGTGCCGGTCGGATGAGCGAGCGCCCGGGTGCCCCAGGCGCCGCGCTGGCATTTCAGCAGGCGCACGGTGCCGTTGGTCGCGACGGATTCGAACTTCACCAACTCGTCCCCGAGCCGCACGGCGTTGAGCGCGGATTTCTTGGCGAAGAGGGTCGGATCGACGATGGGAATCTCGGTGGCGGCGGCGTCGATCTCGGCGGCGAGCAGGCTGGCGCCGATGACCGCGAGGCGCCGGTCGGGCTCGGGGGTGACGTAGGGATCGTTGGGCGTGATGAAATTGGAAAGGGTGTGCACGCCGAGGTCGACCCCGGCAGCGCGTGCTTTGTCGACGCAGGCTTGGAAGCCCTCCCAGCCACGCGGGAAGAGGGCGGGCTTGAGTCGGAAGTGGCCCCAGGTCTCGAACGGGGAGCTGTGGTACAAGTAGCGCAATCCAGCCCGTCGCGTCATCTCGATGGCGCGGTCGATGGTGTCCTCACTGAAGTCGACGATGAGGTAAGCGGCCGTGGCTTCGCGCGCGGTCTTGGCCCAAACCCCGTTGAGGGTGGGGTGAGGGAGGCCTTCGGCGAGTTCGATGCGGCCCAGGGTGGCGAGGGCCTTCGCCTCCGGGACGGCGAAGAGCGCGATGCGGCTCCCGACGAGGCCGCCGTCGCCATGGCCTAGGACGCGGAATCGGTCATGCCCCCAATTGGCGATGACGCGGGGATAACTTCGGTTGCGGGTGTAGGCCTGCAGCACGCTGCCGAAGGGAGCGGAGCGCGCGGTGTCGCCGCGGAATCCCTGCCCTTGCTTCAGTTCGTCAGGGAGGCCGGGGTAATAGCCGGTGTCGTCGGCTCCGTGCTCGGCGTCGATGTCATGCTCCTGATGCGGGTAGCCTCCGAGCGTTTTGGGATTGAGCGCCTGGATGCCGACGGCATCGCGGCGGTCGCGCACCACGCCCACGATCTCGCCGATTGTCTCTCCGATGGCGATCGGGTAGGGGCCCCAAAGCGCGACTTCGAGATCCTCAGGAGAGGGCTCGATGGCGGTGAGTTCGAGGACGAGGTGGGTGGTCTTGGCATGGACCGTGACGAAGGCGGTGTGGCCGATGCCGTCGAAACGCAGGGCGAATCGGTGTTGAGCGGGGTCCCAGGTGGCAAGATCCGGGTGATGCCATTGGCCGCCGAGGCGGAGTTGCAGGAGCGGGGCGGATTGCCCGGGGGCGACAAGGTTGCGATTGGGGGACGGGCAATTGATGGCGGTGAGGGAACCGCGATCGTCGACGACGAAGAAGGCGGTGTCGGTGGGGAATCCCTGCACCGCGTGTGAGCTCAAGGGGATCGCGGTGAGGGAGAGGAGGAGAACGAGGAGGGTGAGCGGTCCGGGCCAGCGGAAACGAGACGCGAAAGAAGGCGAGTGGGGCGCAGACATCGCTGCGCATGGTGGCATGAGGCGTTGGGAAGAGCGAGATCCGGGGGAGGCCGTCGAGGACGTGGGGTCCGCGCTAAAGGGCGTTGGCGAATGGGGTGAGCGGGGGCGGTGGAGCGAGCGCCGTCTGCACGACGGCGGCTACGGAAAGGAACGGGGAAGTAGCCGCGGACGTGAGTCCGCGCTGAATGGCGTTGGCGAATGGGGTGAGCGGGGGCGGTGGAGTGAGCGCTGTCTGCACGACGGCGGCTACGGAACGGAACGAGGAAGTAGCCGCGGACGTGAGTCCGCGCTGAA
>JADLFD010000432.1 GCA_020845805.1 Verrucomicrobiales bacterium
CCGCCGCCTGGGCCGTCTCGACATGGAGGACGACGTCCTGCCCGATGCGCAGCTTCCCCTCGCGATTGGAGGTCTCGTACAGCAAAGGCACCGTGCGTGTCGCGGCGTCGACCTCATACCCGACCGAGAGAAGCCGGCCATGGTCTCCACCGGTGACCTGAACGAACGTGCCGGGTGCGTCCGGGGCTTCCAACGCAGCGTGGGTTGCCGCTCCGAGGTGGGGAACCGCTGACGCGGGAACGGACGCTTCGATCCAGACCGTCTCCGGGTTCAGGACTGCGAAGACCTGCTGCCCGGTCGACAGGAGTTCGCCAGGTCCGGCGGCCACCGAGGTGAGAACCCCGGCGATGGGCGCCCGCAGTTCCATCTGAAGCGACGCAGCGGGCGAACGAATCCCATCGGATTGACGGAAGGTTCCCAGAATGCCGGCGGCGGCAGCGTGGCGCGCCCGGGCCGAGGCGACCGCGAGTTCGGCTTCCTGCAATTCGCGCTCGGACTTGGCCTTCTCGGCCGCCAGTCGCTTGGTTCGGGCGTAAGCGGCCTCGGCCTGCTCCAAGCTGGCCTTGGCGGTGGCGAAATCCCCTTCCGCCTCGGCGATCCGGGTGGCGGCTTCGGAGAAGTTCGGGGCCAGCAAACCGAGCAATTGCCCCGCGGCGACGCGTTGGCCTGGCAACACCGAGGCTGCGTCCGGGAGAGGCAACAACTGCCCCGAGACCGGCGCCGTAACGACCGCACTTCCTCCAGGCTTGGAGCGGACCCTCGCGGGAAGGCGCACCCGTTCGCTGAGGGTGCGTCGTGTCACCGGTTCGGTCCGCGACAGAATCTTCCACTGCTGCTCCTTCAGGAAACTCACCCCCTCGGGCGCGTCGGGGATGCTCGCGTGATCCGCGTCGTGCTGGTCGGGGTAGACCTTGATCGTTCCAAGCTCCACCGGAATGTTGGTGCCGTCCGTGGGCACGACGAGGGTCAGTTGCCAATCGCCCGCCTGAGGAAACACGAGGGACGGAAGGTAGATGCCCGCGCGTGCGGGTGCCGCCTGGGGGTGCTCGGTCACGAACTGTCCCTGGCGCAGGAGGAACTTCACCATGCCCTCCTTTCTCGGCTCCAGCGTGACCAAATCGGTCACGTGGGTGATGAACGTCGTGGGCTGACCGGCCACCGGCGCCTTGTGCTCGGCGAAGACCTCGTAGCGATCGGCCCAAATGGTGATCTGCGCGGTCTTCTCCTCATGTTCATGGCCTCCGTCATGGCTATGGCCGCGATCAGCCTCGCTGGCGGGGGTCCCCGGCTTGCAACCGGATGCCAGGGCCCATCCAGCGACCAGAAGGGCGCCGAGCAACCGTCGATTTGTGGGGTTGTTCATGGCGGCAGTTTAGTGCGCGTGGATGGTTCCCTTGGGATACGGGAAGGCGATGTTGGTGAAACTCCGTCCGCTCAAGGTGATGAGCGGCAGCGTTCCCTCGAAGGGCGGGTTCGTCCTCAACCAGTCCGCGCGTGCACCGAAGAGCGCGGACGCTGCGGGCAACTGACCACTCGCCGGATCGGGCAACCGCGCGAACGAGAGGCTCTCCGTCCCCGTGCTCAGACGAGCCTGGAGAACGAAGTTGGTCTCGGGCACGAGGACGGGATCGTGGAAGTGCCCGTCGTAGACGTAGGCGAGCATCTGGCCCTCGGTGGTGTCGGCGACCAATTCGAGGTGGTACACCTCGTCCCCGAGTTGAACCGGAGTTCCGCCATGAGGCGGGGCGTGCATGTGGTCGTCGTCGTGATCGGCTGACGCGGTCGGCTTCGAATCGCTACATCCGGTCAGGAGGGCGAGGGCGGCTAAGGCGGGCAGGATCGTGGTGAACAGGGGCTTAACGGTCGTGGTGCAAAAGTCGTTTTTCACGGTCAGTCAATGGAATCCAACCGCTCGACAGGTATCCCTCATCGGAGGGCAGCCGCCCGGAGCGGATTCGGGCAAGGCAAGAGAGTGGGAACCGACCGGCGCTTGGCCGGGCGAGGAAGAAGTGCGACCCGAAGAGGGCCGTCAGGAAACGAAGGAAGGCGCGCGGACAGGAAGGGCCGCGCGAAGGAGGAACTGCCAGGATCGAGAGATTTCCGGTGGCCCCGTGCAGGGAGGTGCTAAACCGGAGGATTCAAGCAGCGATGGGGCCGCCAAGACCATCGCGTCCCAGTCGAAATCGAAACCGACGACCACGGATACAAACCCCGGCAAATCGAGCGCCGGCCCCCCGCACGTCAGGATGCATTCGCCATCCGCGGCAGCATGATTGTCGGCACCATGCTCATGATGGCCGGGCGGGGCATCGCCCTGATCGTGGTGGTGGTGATCCTCGTGAATCTCGTGGATCAGCCCGAAGTGCTGCAGGTGCACGTGCGACGATGCGGGCAGCCAGAAGGCTACCAGCAGCAACGCGACGATGCGCCGGGCAAAATCCACATCCTGAGGATGACGGGCGATGTCTGTCGCTTCAAGGCCCATCGCCACCCGGCCCATCGGCACCCGGCCCATCGCCGCTCGCGCCGTTGGCGAAGTCCGGATCCACGAGCGTGCAGACCGGGAACGATCCGTCACGTGAACCCAGTTCGCGTCCTTCCCACGTTATGGCCTGCTCGAAAGCAGCGGTTGATCGGTCCACCCGCCTCCCAGTGCTTTGTAGAGGGCGACCACAGCGAGGCGGTGCTCCGTCGCGGCGGAGACCATTTCGCGCGCCGCGGCCAAGGCGGTGCGTTCGGTATCATTTGCCTCCAGCGAATCGCTGGCCCCCGCCTCATACTGTGATCGAGCGATCCGCAAGGCGCGCTCCGCAGCCGCCTGCCGCTCCACGAGAAGCCGAAGCCGGTCTTCAGCCGAGCGGTACCGAAGCATCCCGTTCTCCATGTCCTCCAGCGCCCGCAGCACTGTCTGCTCATAGAAGGCCACCATGCCCTCGGCTTCGAACTGACTGGCCCGCCGCAGTGCATCGAGTCGTCCCAGGCTTAGTACATGCCAAGCAGCGGTGGGCGCGAGACCCCACGCCTGGCTTGCGGTCGATCCCAGGCTCAGATTGTCCCCGCCAATCAGACGGACGAACCCGCTGATACTGACTTCGGGGAACATCTCGGCCGTCCTCATTCCGACCCGGGCGTTGGCGGCGGCGAGATGACGCTCCGCGGCCGCGATGTCCGGGCGGCGGCGCAGCAGGTCCGCCGGCGTTCCGACAGCAATCTCCCGGACCGAGAGCGGGATCTCGCGTGGCGCCACCAGGATGCGGAAGGCACCCGGTTGTTCGCCCAGGAGCACGGCCAGTCGGTGCAGCGCCTCGCCTTCCTCTCTCTGAACCAGCGGCACCATGGCCTCCGTTTCCTTGAGCAAGCCTTCCGCCCGGGCCTTGTCCAACGGGGTGCCCCGGCCTGCGGCGACGCGATGGACGATCGTCCGCAGGTTCTGCTCCAAGAGCGCGTTCTGACGGTTCAAGAGCGTTATCGTCTCGCGCGCGCCTTGGAGGTTGAAGTAGTTGGCCGCAACCTCCGCAAGAAGGGCGACCTGAAGGTCCCGAAGTTGCGCGTGCGCGGCGCCCACGCCTGCCGCGGCGGCTTCGGCGGAATTCCTGAGTCGCCCGAACAGGTCGAGCTCCCAGGTGGCATCAAACCCTGCCGACCAGGTGTTCCAAACCCGCGAGGGAAGATGAAGGCCTGCCGTCTCAATGCCCGCGAATTGGCGGCGTTGGAAGGTGCCGGAGACCCCGCCCTGGGGCGCGAATGCCCACAGGCTCTCCCGGCGGAGGGCACGGGCCTCGTTGAGGCGGGCGGCCGCCATCTTCACGTCGCGGTTTCCACGAATGGCACGATCCACGAGGTCGTCCAGCACGGGATCGCCGAACAGGGCCCACCAGCGCGACTCAGGTTCAGCGGTAGTGAAAGGGGTCGTCTGAGCCAGTGCGAACGTAGCCGCGACGGGCGTGGGGGGTATCTGGTGGCGGGGACCGACGGCGCAGCCGGTGAGCACGAAGCCAAGCATCAGGATCAAGGCGGGCTTAAGCATGGTGGGGGATCTCCTTCGAGGTGAGTTGAAGTTCAGAGGACGGCTGAAACCGCTGCGCCACGCGGCGGACGGCAACATAGAACAAGGGCGTGAAGAACAGCCCGAACAACGTCACGCCGAGCATTCCCGCAAACACGGCCACACCCATGGCGTGACGCATCTCGGCGCCCGCACCGCTCGCGAGCACCAGGGGCAGCACACCCATGATGAACGCCAGCGAGGTCATCAGGATCGGGCGAAGCCGGAGGTGGCACGCCTCCAGGGCAGCCGCCAACGGTTCGAGGCCGTCCTGTTCGCGGGCGCGGGCGAACTCGACAATCAGGATCGCGTTCTTGGCTGCGAGGCCGACCAGGACCACGAGTCCGATCTGGGTAAAGAGATTATTGTCCCCTCCGGTGAACCACACGCCGGCTAGAGCGCTCAGGAGCGTCAGCGGAACAATCAGCAGGACTGCCAACGGCAGCGACCAACTGTTGTACTGCGCCGCCAGGATCAGGTAGGCGAAAAGAACACAGAGCGCGAAGATCCAGGTCCCGCTCTGGCCGGCGAGCTTCTGTTGATAGGCCAGGTCGGTCCATTCAAAGGCGAACCCAGCCGGGAGCGTTTCACGTGCCAACCGCTCCATCAGCGCCTGGGCCTGTCCCGAACTGACCCCCGGCGCGGCGTTGCCATTGATGTCGGCCGAAGGATGCGCATTGTGGCGGACGACTCGGTCGGGCCCGGTGGTCTGATTCACCCGCACCACCGAGGCCAGTGGCACGAGTTGCCCGTCCAGGTTGCGGACCTTGAGGTGTTGAAGGGCCGATTCGTCGGCCCGATACGGGGCATCCGCCTGCACGAACACGCGGAAAACCCTTCCAAAGAGCGTGATATCGTTCACATAGAGCGAACCAAGATTCGCCTGCAATGCCGCATGGACGTCGCCCAAGGCAAGCCCGTGCGCCTTGACCCGGTCGCGATCCACGTCGAGACCCACCTGGGGCACGTTGACCTGGAAGCTTGAGAAGAGTCCGGTCAACTCAGGATGGCGCTGGGCCTCGGTCAGCAGCTTTTGGGTGGCGTCGTACAGTGCAACAGGCCCGTGGCCTCCCCGGTCCTGCACTTCCATCTTGAACCCCCCGATGGCTCCGAGGCCCGGCACGGGCGGCGGCGGAAACACCGCGGCAAAGCCTTCCGAAATGGCACTGAATTTCTGGTTCAACCGCCCGGCGATGGACTCAGCCCGGAGTTCCGGAGCGGTGCGCTGTTCGAAAGGATCGAGCATCGCAAAGACGACGGCGGCATTGGGCAGGCTGGCGAACCCGTTGATCGAAAGCCCTGGGAACGCCACCACGTTTTCGACACCCGGCTCGGCCAGCAGGATCTCCGTCATGTGCCGGGCCACCGCCTCCGTGCGGTCGAGGGAAGCCGCGTCCGGCAGTTGGGCAATTCCGACGAGGTAGTACTTGTCCTGGGCGGGAACGAATCCCACCGGCGTCCGGTGGAAGCCAAGGTAGGCCAGTGCTCCCAGACCGAGATAAAGCGCTGCGGCCAGCGTGCCGAGACGCGCCAACCGGCGGACACCGTTGACGTAGCGAAGGGATCCAAGTTCGAAGAACCTGTTGAAAGGCCTAAACACCCAGCCGAACAGCCGGTTGATCCCCCGTGTCGCGGCATCGTTCCCGCCCTGGTGTGGCCGCAGCAGCATGGCTGCGAGCGCCGGACTGAGGGTGAGGGAGCTGAGCGCCGACAGGAGGGTGGAGATCGCGATGGTCAGTGCGAACTGGCGGTAGAACTGGCCGGTCAATCCGCCCAGAAAGGCCGTGGGCACAAAGACCGCCACCAGCACCGAGGTGATCGCGATGATCGGACCGGTGACCTCTCGCATGGCGACCCTGGCGGCCTCCGACGCCGACGCCCCTCGCGCCAGATGACGCTCCACGTTCTCCACCACCACGATGGCGTCATCCACCACGATTCCGATGGAGAGCACCAAGCCGAAGAGCGACAGCGTGTTCAGCGAGAACCCGAGCAGGTGCATCACGGCAAAGGTGCCAATCAGCGAAACAGGCACCGCTGCCAGCGGGATCAGCGAGGCGCGCCAGGACTGGAGGAACAAGACGACGACAAGGACCACCAGGAGTGTGGCCTCGCCCAGCGTGGTAATCACCGACCGCAGAGAGGCTCGGACAAAGAGGGTGGGGTCGTAGGCGATGCGGTGTGAGATGCCCTCTGGAAACTCCCGCTCCAGAGTTTGCATGGCCTCCCGCACCCGCTTCGCAACTTCCAATGCGCTTGTGCCAGGCTTCTGGATGATCTGGATCGCGGCCGCCGGCTGGTTGTTGAGAAGGCTTCGCAGAGCGTAGCCGTCCGCGCCCAACTCCACCCGCGCCACGTCGCGCAAACGGGTGAGTTCACCCGCCGGTCCGGAGCGGACCACGATTTCGGCGAATTCCTCCGTCGAAGTCAGCCGACCCGGGGCCTTCACCGTGAGTTGGAAGGGAGCCGCCGTCTGCGGGGGCTGTCCAAGCGAGCCCGCCGCCACTTGCACGTTCTGTTCTCGGATCGCGGCGACCACTTCGTTGGCGGTCAGCTCGCGTGCCGCAAGCTTGGCTGGGTCCAGCCAGACCCGGAGGCTGTATTCACCGGCACCCCACACGATGACGTCGTTCACTCCAGGCAGACGGGCCAGGGTATCGCGTACGTTCAGGAATCCGAAGTTCACCAGGTGCAGCGCGTCGTAGCGCTCACCTGGCGAGATGAGGTGGATGACCATCAGAATGTCGGGCGAGGTCTTTTCCGTCACCACGCCAAGCGCCTGAACTTCTGAGGGTAGCCGGGGCAGCGCCCGGGCGACCCGGTTCTGCACGTTGATCTGGGCGAGGTCGGGATCGGTGCCCTGCGCGAACGTCACTGTCAGCTTGAGCCGTCCATCCGTCGCGGCCTGACTGCTCATGTAGAGCATGTCCTCCACGCCGTTGATCGCCTGTTCGAGTGGCGCGGCCACCGTCTCCGCCACGACCTCCGCATCGGCGCCGGGATAATTGGCCCGGACCAGGACCGTCGTGGGAGTGACCTGCGGATATTCGGTGAGTGGAAGCCGCAGAAAGGCGAGGCCACCCCCGATCATGATCAGAAGCGAAAGGACGATCGCGACGATCGGGCGGCGAATGAAATAGTCGGATAAGTTCATGTCGGGACCCTTCGGAACGTTAGTTGGAGGCGAGGGCTACTTCGACCGGCTGTACGCTCATGCCGGGCCGGACACGTTGCAGCCCGTTGACGACGATGGATTCGCCGGTGGACAGGCCGTGTGTGATGATGCGCTCGCTTCCGCGCCGCTCACCAAGGAGCACCGGCCGGTGGACCAGCGTGTTGTCCTCACCGACAACCAGGACGTAACGGCTGCCTTGGAGGGCACCCAGGGCCGTTTCCGGCACCAGCACTCGCGGCTGATCGGATTGGGCGATGACGGTGATGCGCGCGAATAGCCCGGGGGAGAGGCGTCCATCGGTGTTGTTCACCACCAACCGGGCCTGCCCGGTACCTGAGCGGGCATCCAGGGCCGGCGCGAGGTAGTCGAGAGTGCCGTCCATGGACCCCGGATCGTCCCCCAGCCTGACTTCGGCCCGAATGGTTTCGCCGGCTGCCCGAAGCGCCGAGAGACGTCGGTGCGCTGGTTCGTCGACGGTGAACAGGACGTGCAGGGGATCGACTGTCACCAGCGTGGTCAGCAGTGTCCCGTTGGCGTCCCCACCCGAGATGAGATTACCGGGCTTGACCAGGGCGCGACCGACCCGTCCAGACACAGGCGCCTTGACCCGGGTAAACTCCATATCGAGCGCAGCGGCCTCCTTCTGAGCCACCGCCGACGCGAGCGCCGCCCCGGCGGTCTCGAGATCGGTCCGGCGGCGCTCCAGTTCTTCCAAAGCTATGGCGTCCTGCTGGGCGAGCCGCTCGGCCCGTTCCAACTCCTGGCGAGCCAACCGGGCCGCGGCCTTTGTCCGCGTGACCTCCGCTTCTGCCCGCGCCAGAACGGCCGCGAAGGGGCGGGAGTCGATCTCGAAAAGAAGCGTATCCGCAGCGACGAACTGCCCCTCCGTGTAGGGCACGTTGACGACGTAGCCACCGACCCGGGCCCGAAAGTCAACTTGGTGGGCAGACGCGGTCTGGCCGGTGAACTCCAACCGATCTGGGACCGCTTGCTCGGCCACCTGCCGCACGGGGACCTCGGGCGGTGTCGGAGGGATGGCCGACAGCTCCGCTTTTGACCTCGAGCACCCCGCCAGCAACAGGGCAGCGCCCCCGGCAGCCGTCAGGGCCACCAAGAACCGCAGCAGTCTCCAACCCGCGGGCCGGCGTGCCTGGGCGTCCGGCGGAGACCCTGGGCCGTCCGATGTCCCCGGCTGGGCGGCTGACGGGTTGCGGGCTTCGGGAAGTGGTTCATGCCCATGGAGGGGGCCGACTTGGGATGGTTCGTTGCTCATGGTTCGTCTTCGGTTGCTCAGCGCGATTCAGTTGCGCCTTTGACCGGGCAAACGCAGGAGCCGGGAATTGATTACACAGAAAATGGAGGTGGCTGGGGATGCGGTCGGAGGGTGCCCCAAAATGCGAAGGGTCGCCGACCCCGGGGATCGACGACCCTTGAACCCGCAATGGATTCGAAATCAGTGCTTCTCCATGCCCTGGGTGGGCTTGCCGTCCTTGGAGGTCGCACAGCAGAACACCGAACCTTCACCGCAGCCGGAGCAGGTGTGCGTGACCTTGTCGGTCTTCGCCTTGCCGTGGCCCACGGTCTCGATCGTGGAATTGCACCCGGTGCACAGGTGTTTGGCGGTCATCGTCGGAATATCCCGTCCCTTGGACTTCGAGACCGTGTGCATCATCACCGTCTGACACTTGCTGCACACCATGACGAACTTGTCGCCCGATTTCAGGTTCTCAAGATCGCCGTAGCTGGCCACCTTCGTCAGGCTCATAAGCCGCTCGGCGCCCTTCTGCGCCGCCGGACTGGTGAGACCAGAAAGCCCCAGGACGAGGAGTGCTGCAGCCCAAATGTGGAGGATGGTTCGACGTGTCGTGTTCATTCTGTTTGGGGGGTTGGTTGGTGGGGAGTTTTTCATGAATCTCCTGGTGTTCAGCTTCCATTACGCCTGCCGGGCGCAAAAACCCTCAGGAAATCCCAGTTGGCCTTCGTCGATTGCGAAACGAGTGGGCCCCGGATTGGCCCAATTGGGTTCACCCCTTGGCCAACCGGTAGAACCGAGGTCCCGTTGGCTCGGCGATACGCACTGTCCAGCGCTGCCGAACGGCGAGCGGAACTTCCGCGACGGGCGCCCACGGCGAGCCGACGGCTTCGGTGGAGGATTCCAGCCGCCAACCCTCCGACGATACCGGCCAGGAAACGGTCACCCCCCCATCTTCGCGTTCGATGGCGAGTGCGGGCGGACCCAGGACTTCGAAGTTCTGCATCATCCCGGAGTCCTCGTGTTCCAGGTTGTGGCAGTGATGGACGAAGAGCCCCGGGTGCGCATCGAATCGCATCAGAACCCTGACGGTCTCCCCGGGGTTCACCAACACCGTGTCCTTCCATCCCCGGTCTTCCGCAGGCAGAACCGCCGTCGCGCTGCGGGTCAGCACCTGACCCAGCCCGCCATGCGCATGCATGGGATGTGGCTCGGTGCCCGTGTTGCGGTATTCCCAAATCTCAACGTCCCCGAACGGAACGGTGAATTCGACCCGCTCCATGTCGAACAGTCTGCCGTTGATGGTGTGAACCATGCCCGACATCGCGAGGGTAAAGACCCGCGTCCGCCTCGCCTGCGTCTCCGACAGCGCCTCGATCGGCGCAAGAACCGCCGGCACCTGGGCGGTGCCCGTCGTGGGCGAATCGACGTAAAAGCGGATCAGGTCGATCGCTAAGCCCTGGGCTGAGCCACCCATCATCCCGCCGCCGGTCGCAAACGGCAGGCTCACCAGGAGAAGGGAGGTACCGACCTCAGAGTTCGAGAAGTCCACGAGAACCTCAATGCGTTGACCGGGCGCGAGCATGAGGGACCTGACCTCCGCTGGGGCCGGAAGCAAACCGCCGTCCGTTGCAGCGACCCAGAATGGCCGGCTATCGACAAACCCCACCTTGCAGATCCGTGCATTGCTGCCATTGAGCAACCGGAATCGATACAGCCCCCGATCCACCGACAGCCAGGCATCGGGAGTCCCGTTCACCAGCATGACGTCGCCGATGTAGCCCGACATCTGGTCCATCATCGATGGCGCGTACGCCCATTGCCGCTGCGCGTTCACCCGCTTGTCAGTCAAAACCAAGGGAATGTCGTGGTCTCCCGTCGGCAACCCCAGCGCACTCTCGGCTGGATCCTCGATCAGGAAGAGTCCAGCGACGCCACGATAGGCCTGCTCCGCAGTGAGGTGGTCCGTATGGGAATGGTACCAACAGGTTGCCGCCCGCTGGCGAACCGGGAAGCGGACGTCGTAGCTCTGTCCGGCCCCGACCTGGTCGCGTGGGTGCCCATCCATGCGTTCGGGAGCAAGGAGTCCGTGCCAATGCAGAACAAGCGGTTGGTCGAGTTGATTCTGGATGCGCGCCGCGAACTCCTCTCCCCTCCGCACCCGAATCGTTGGCCCGGGGACCGATCCATTGATCGCCAAGACCTCCGTGGTGGAGCCGGGCCAGACCGCAGCGTGGGTTCGTGAGACCGTGAGTTGTTCACCCGACCACTCGGGTGGAAAGCGAAGGGCATTTCCGGGTCGAGCCAGTTGAGCCAGCACGCGGGGGGACCTCAAACTGGGGAGCATCGTCAAGGCAACGGCGGTTTCGCGGAGAAAGTGCCGGCGGGACGTCGTCATGGGATGGTTGGATGAGGGAAGGCCAGACCGTTGGCGGGAGGCCCCAAAGCGAAGGAGCGGACTAAACTACCCGCCCCCCGGCATGGAGGAGGAAGGCAACCCCCACTACTTGCAGCAACTGACCGAGGCCAACATCTGCTTCGTGCAGCCGTGCGTCACGGTTTGGGTCCTGGACTTGCCGAAACCCGTGACGCCAATACTCGTCGAGCACCCGTCACATCCGTGCGTCGAGACCAGCGTGGTCGGCTTTCCACCGGCTTGGAGGACTTCCCCTCCCTTGGCAGTATCGGAAGCGCGAGCCGTCGTCACGGTCGTGCAAGAGCCACAATTCGAGTGCGAGCCGGACGCAGGACGGGTGACGGAAGCCTCGCGGACCGGTGACGGAGCCCCGAGTTGCATCAGACGTTCCGCCCCCTTTCTGGGCAGGTCGGCCGCGCCGCTGGAGAGACTCATGCCGAGGGTCAATCCCATGGCGAGACTCAGGGATGCAACTAGGAGGGCGATAGGACGTTGGCTGACGGGGGCTTTCATGATGGGGGCTTTTGGTTTTGATTTTTGCGGACTTCGAACCGTCTGCCCACATCTACGTCGGGCGCGCACGCAACCCTCCCGACATCGATCATCCGATCTTGTCCTAAACGCACCATCCCTTGGCGTGAGATCCGGTTCAATCGAGCCGGGCACGCCGCAGTCGAAGCGCATTGGCGATCACCGAGACGGAACTGAAGCTCATGGCGAGCCCGGCGAGGATTGGGCTCATCAGCACCCCCGCGATCGGAAACAGCACGCCCGCCGCGACGGGGATCCCCAGTGCGTTGTAGAGGAAAGCAAAGAAGAGGTTCTGTCGGATGTTGGTCATCATCGCCCGTCCGAGTCGGATGGCGCGCACGATGCCTCGAAGGTCTCCCTTCACGAGCGTCACGCCGGCGCTCTCCATGGCGATGTCGGTGCCGCTGCCCATGGCGATCCCCACGTCCGCCGCGGCCAGGGCCGGCGCGTCGTTGATGCCGTCACCCGCCATTCCGACGACTTGGCCCGTGGCCTTGAGGGTCAGGACATGGTCGTGCTTCTGGTGTGGCGTCACGCCGGCGTGGAAATCGGTGATGCCCAGGCTGTCCGCCACCGCACCCGCGGTGCTTGGATGATCGCCGGTCAGCATCACCACGCGAACGCCCAGTTCCCGCAATTCATCGAGCGCACGAGGCGTGGACGGCTTGATCGGGTCGGCGACGATCAGGGTACCGGCCGCGCGGTTATCCAGGGCCACGAACAGAGCGATCGCACCGCCGGCCTGATGAGGGGAAGCAAGCGATTCCAGCAAGTCGACTCCGGACACCCCGTTTTCCCTAAGAAAACCCGGCTTACCGACCATGACCCGACGCGCATCTACCGTTCCGGACACACCGCCACCAGTCCGGGACTGGAACGTCGTCGGGGCGCTCAGGGGGAGGTTGGACTCCCGCGCAGCCACGGTGACGGCGTGAGCCAGCGGATGCTCGCTCGCCTGCTCCAGCGACGCCGCGAGGCCGAGGACTTCGTCTGGGGAGAAGCCGTCGGCGGGCAGGACCTGCGCCAGCCGTGGCTTTCCCTCGGTCAGAGTGCCGGTCTTGTCGACCGCGAGGGTGGTGATGTGGGCTAGTTTTTCAATCGCCTCCGCGTTGCGGATAAGCACCCCTGCCTGGGCACCGCGTCCCACGCCCACCATCACGCTCACCGGGGTGGCGAGGCCGAGCGCGCATGGGCAGGCGATGATGAGAACGGCTACGGCGTTGGTGATGGCGAAACCCAATCGAGGTTCCGGTCCCCACGCCATCCAGGCCACGAACGTGGCAGCGGCGACCACCAGAACCGCTGGAACGAACCAGGCCGCCACCTTGTCGGCCAGCGACTGAATCGGGGCCCGGCTGCGCTGCGCCTGGGCCACGAGGTCCACGATGCGCGCGAGCAACGTTTCCGCGCCCACGCGTTCGGCACGCATCACGATGCCACCCGTCGTATTGAGTGTGCCGCCGGAGACCTTAGCCTCCGGCTCCTTCTCTACGGGCAGGGGTTCGCCGGTAAGCATGGACTCATCGATGGACGTGCGTCCTTCGACCACGATCCCATCCACCGGCACCTTCTCCCCCGGTCGCACGCGCAACAGATCGCCCGGCTTCACGGCATCCAGCGGCACTTCCTCGTCGCCCTCGGGTGTGACGCGCCTCGCGGTCTTTGGCGACAGGCCAATCAATGCCCTGAGAGCACTCCCTGTTCGCTGCCGCGCGCGGAGTTCAAGCACCTGGCCCAGGAGCACCAGCACCGTGACCACCGCAGCGGCCTCAAAGTAGAGCGCGGGTTTGCCGAGGTGTCCGGTGCCGGGCGGGAACCACTGCGGAAAGAGCATCGCCACGGCGCTGAACAGGTAAGCCGCGCCGACTCCCAGCGCGATGAGCGTAAACATGTTCAGGCTACGGTTGACCAGCGAGCGCCAGCCGCGCACGAAGAAGGGCCACCCCGCCCAGGCCACCACGGGTGTGGTCAGGAGGAACTGGCCCCAGCGGGACACATCCCCAACGGCCCACTCCGCGTGGCGCCAAGCGGGGACCAGGTGGGCCATGGCGACCACGAACACGGGCAGTGTCAGGACCGCACCCCAGCGGAACCGACGCGTCATGTCGCGGAGTTCTGAGTCGTCCTCCTCAGCCTCCGGGATCACAGTCTTCAGCTCCAGCGCCATGCCGCACTTGGGGCAGGTTCCCGGGTGATCCTGCACCACCTCGGGATGCATCGGGCAGGTGTAGACGACCTTGCCGACAGGCTTCCAAGCCGGATTGCGTTCGAGTGCCATGCCGCATTTGGGGCACGTGCCAGGCTCGTCCGACTCCACTCCCGGGCACATCGGGCAGTAATACTTGGCGGTTGGCGAAGGCGAGACGCCGGGCACCCCATGGGCGTGGCTCGGGTCATGCCGGGGGTCCTGCGCCTGAGGGTGATCGTGGTCATGCCCGTCGGCGGGGTGCGGGTGGGAGGCCTGCGGCCGAGGCTGGGAGTGGCCGCCGCAGCACGACGGCTTATCGGTTTCCGGGTGGGTGGGTTCGGTTTTCATCATGCACACCGGCTAACGCAGCCAACGTCGAATCATTACACACTCGATGAACCGCGACCTGCTTGGCGTAACGCGTTGATTCTGGGAGGTTGGGCATCATGGATTTGATGAACGAGGTGATCCTAAAGAATCTGGAGACGTTCGTCGCATTCACCCGGAAGCGGGTCGGCGATCTCCACCTCGCCGAGGATCTCGTTCAGGAAAGCCTGGTGAAGGCGTTGGGAGCCGAGCGGAAGCCAATGGATAGCGAGGACACGGTGGCCTGGTTCTATCGCATCCTGCGCCGGACGATCATCGACCTCTACCGACGACGCGCCGCGAGGTCGCGGGCGCTGGACCGGTTCGAGCAGGAGCTCCCGGAATCACCGAGCCCCAGCGACACACGGGTGCTGTGTGCGTGCTTCAAGCGACTGCTTCCCGCCGTGCCGGAGGCCTATCGCGAACTCGTCGAACGAATTGATCTGCAGAGCGAGGATCCCAGCCTGGTCGCCCAGGAACTGGGATTGACTCGAAACAACCTGACCGTCCGCCTGCACCGGGCGCGCCGGCATCTCCGCGATGCGCTCTCAAAGAACTGCCAGGCCTGCAGCAAACACGGCTGTCTGGACTGCACCTGCGGAAACGCCGGAGACGGCTCGCATGGCAGTTGACGCGCGTGGCAAGTTCGGACCGCTACCTCCGGCACTCACATCCCATGCATGATTCGCATCACTTCTTGGCCGATCCGAAGCGTCTGCCCATCACCTTTCGGCGCCGTTGGCGAGCCATTTGCGCCGCGCTGCTGATCTTGATGTCGGCATCAGCCGCCCTTGCGGAAGGCAACATCACTCTGGTCCGCGTGCCGGACGGAGGGATTCAGCCCCAGATCGCCACGGATGATCAGGGCACCCTCCATCTCCTCTATTTCAAAGGGGACGCATCAGCCGGGGATCTCTTCTATGCCCGCCAATCGCGTGGGGAAGCGGGTTTTGGCAGGTCGCTCCGGGTCAACGGTCGGGCTGCAAGCGCCATGGCCATGGGGACCATTCGTGGCGGCCAACTGGCGATTGGCGAGAACGGGCGCGTTCACGTGGCGTGGAATGGACCTCCCCCCAAGGGTGGCGACCACATGCTGGCGCCCATGCTCTACACGCGTCTGAACGCTGAGGGCACCGCGTTCGAACCCGAGCGAGATGTCCTCACCAAGGCGCGAGGACTCGACGGCGGTGGTTCCGTGGCAGCCGATGGCCGGGGAAACGTTTACGTCACCTGGCACGCCCCCAAGCCGGGAAACACCGAAGGCGAGGCGGGGAGGGCCGTCTTCGTGGCGCATTCCAGGGACGAAGGCCGATCCTTCGATCCGGAGCGCTTGGCCACCAAGGAAGCCACCGGGGCGTGCGGATGCTGTGGCATGAAAGCCTTCGCCGACGGACGGGGGAGCCTCTTCATCTCTTACCGTGGGGCCTCGGAGACTGGATTTCGCGAC
>JADLFD010000433.1 GCA_020845805.1 Verrucomicrobiales bacterium
GTCGGGTATCCTCCCTCCTCGCGCCTCGCCATCTGCCCCTTTCCTCGAAAACAGGATCCCCACTGACTTTTCAGACGGGCTCTCAGGGCTTGGCCGCAATCCGTGCCCGCTGCTTCTCCAGGGTCTCCCCGATGTCCTCCTGGAAGAAGTAGGCATCACGCGAACCTCCCACGTCCCAGGAATGCAGAAAGAGCATCTTCTGGAATTTCACCCACCGCACCGAACCGTCGATGGCCAGTTGGTTGCCTCCGGCGGGGACGTTGCCATGGAGCGCGCGGTGGGAAGGCATCCCCTTGAAGGCGGTGTCGCGACCGGTTCCCCATTTGCCGTCGATCTTCATCGTGGCATCGGCGGCGAGCGTCCATCCGGGTTGCGCGGTCGTGGTTTTCACCGGACTTCGGGAGGGCATCGTCCCCACGGGATTCATCCACGTCTCGATGCCGCCGAAGTACTGGAAGCCGATGATCCACTGGTCGTACTCGCGCTCGAACTGGGGGAAGGTCGGCCGGTTCGGACAGGTCCAGATCTGACCCTGGGCGTTGCTGACGACCAAACCGAGCCGCGAGGCCTCGCGTTCCTCGAGCGGGTTCAGCGCAATCTGCACGGAGCCGCCGCGCGCGGGGAGCAGTCGATCCTGATTGTCATCCGCGTAGATCGCCATGCCGATGCCGATCTGGCGAAGGTTGTTGAGGCACTTCGCTCGTTTGCTGCTCTCCTTCGCTTTGGCCAGGGCTGGGAGGAGCATGGAGGCGAGAATCGCGATGATGGCGATCACCACCAGGAGTTCGATCAGGGTGAACGCGGCGAGGGACCGTGCGAGCCGAGGCCCTTGCCCGTGACCGCCGCGGCCGGCCGTGCGCGCCAGGGGTAGGGGACGTGAGAGACCGGGCCAGGGTTGGTGTCCATCCAGACTCATGGTGTCTGGTCTGAACGACCGGTTGATGGAGCACAAGCAACGATTCCGCGGCCCGCGTGACGGTCTTGGGAAGCGCCGGAGGCAGGCACCCGGCCGGGGTGAAATCGATGGCGCGCCCGGGGAGGCTTGAACTCCCGACCCACTGCTTAGAAGGCAGTTGCTCTAGCCAACTGAGCTACGGGCGCCCAACGGCCATTTGTTTGGGCCCAATCGTTGCCGCCGACAAGTCGGTTTTCAGCGCCACCACGTTTCGCGGAAGGGTGCGCCAGGCGATGCGCACATGGCCCACTACCCGTCCCAAACAGGGCCGAGCCGCGCGCGAGGGCGTTGCCCGCATCGGGTTTGTCGCCGAAGGCGACCGCGGAATGCTGTGACGCAGTCATCGCCGTGGCTTCGCTGCGAATTGGGCAGGAGCAGGAGAAGAGCCTCTGCGAGGAGGTGCCGGGAGCAGGAGCCAAGTTTCGGGAGCGCATCTCCAACAGCGGAGACAAGAGGACTAGCGGACGAATCCCCAAATTCCGGTCCAACGCTGAAGGGTAGCAGGGTGTGTCGGATCAAAGACCTGACACGCTTGCCGCCCCCGCCCCGGGGACAGCTGACAGGGGAATGGTCCGGTCGAAGGTGGCGAGGGTTCCCTTGTGCTTCACAGCCAAGGCCAGCAGATAGACATCGGTGATCGCTCGCGGACTGTGGAGGCGATCCCGCGCGAAGAAGGTCTCTTGGCGCAGGGACAGATCGTCCGGCCAGAACTCGTGATCGCTCCGGCTCACGAAGAGCTCCAGGTGCTCGACCAGTTCGCCCGGCGTGAACCGTGTCGCCCTGCTGTACGCCGGGTTGGACATGATCCGCACCACGCCGTTCTCGGTCAGCGGACAACTGGCCCATCCGGCCCGGTAGTGGGACTTCCACCAGTCATGGGCCCGGACATGGAAGACATGGTCCGGGTCTAGCAAGGCGATCAGGACGTTGATGTCCAGAAGGGCGCGCATGCCTACACCCCTTCCTGCTCCATCAGGGTCCGCACATGGTCCAGGGACACTATCTCGCCGCGCGAAGGGAGGAGGGGAACACCGCCACGGACCGGACGTGACACTCTGCCCTTTGCTTCAGGGGCCTGCAGTCCGCGACGTGCCAGTGCAGAGATCACTCGTCCCGCCGTGCTGCCCTCCCGCGCGGCCAATTCCTTGGCGGCTTGGAGGACGTCATCCTCGATGTCGAGCGTCGTTCTCACGTGATGATGCTATTGCATCAATGCATCACAGTCAAACGGTGCTGGAATTGCCGGCGCCCAAGGACGGCATGACGGTGCAGTCAGCTCCACCTGCAATTGGCGAAGCCGGCAACCCGATCCCAAACAAAGTTCCGATGGGGTCAGGGGTAGATGTCGGCTCGGGCGGGCGGCGCGGAGCAGGAACCCAGGACTTCGGAATTGAGGGCCCTGCGTCCGGAGTGGAGTTCCATCGTTGAGGCGGTGGAGACGATCCGCGGACGCGCAGGGTCGGAAGCGGCGAACCTGCACGGCCTCTGGATCCGGGACGCGGTCCGCTACACAGCGGTACGTCACCTGGGTTACCGACTGATGGAGGGAAAGGGTAATGGGGTCAGGTATCGACGAACGACATTCACAATCGGTTCACCGTCAGCGATAGCGGTCATGATCAGTTTCCCAGGTCTTGAAGCTCGAATCCTGATCTGCGGCTTCGTGCGCTGAGTCTGGATTCCGTAACATCCCGCGACCGCATCGCCCCGCATTCATTGATTGTCGTGACCCGAGCCCATTGCTGCTGTTCCAGCACGGGAGCGGAAAGCGCTGAGGAAGCGAATTCGGCAGCTCAAATTGAGCAAGCGCGACCTTCTCGATGCAGCTGATGGTATCGGGAGCATCATCTAACTCTCCGAAAATTTATCCGTCACGATTGTTTCGAGTCCGCTGAACTCTGACGAGATATTGAAGAAAGTCTCTGCCTCGTTGCGTAACGCTGAGTCCACCCTCGACCGGCTCAATGAGTTGCCTCCCTAGCAGGAAAGCTAGGTATCTTACAAAATCGATTCCTTCGTAATACCTCGGGAATGTTGCGACTGCGTGGTCGTAAAACTTTTTGGCCTCTGCTTCTGGCATTGCCCCCCTATAGCCGTTCGCTTCAACGAGGAGCGAAAGCTGTGTTCCCCTGATCAATGAATCCGTCTCCAAGAAATATCGATCGACGCGCGTTGCCGCCAATTCACGAAGCAGAAGAGCTTCCTTTTGGTCGGGAGACGAGAATTCGATGGATAGCATCTCCTTCTTGATTGCCGACTCAACGTCCAAAACTGTAATCGAAGCGGATTCCATCGCCTGCGCGAAAGTTTTTCGCTGTTGCGGGCTGGGTTTTGCAGCCTCCTGAGAATTCAAGGGGAGTGGTGCTCCTGACTGTTCTCGTTGCGGTTCGATCTCGGCACTGATCCCGCTGCTCCCGATTTGAAGTCGTCGCAGTGCACGTCGATCAAGGAGCGCGGATGCCTTGCCTTTGAAGGTGATAAGAACAGTGACGGCGATCAGGACCACTGCACCTGGCCAAGCGAGAACCTGAAGGATTTTGACCGAATCATCAATCATGAGGATTGGTGGATTTGGCCAAGAATTGGCCAAGCTTCACTGAGGTTTTTTCGGGCCGGTTGTAACCTGTTGATAGAGTGGCGCGCCCGGGGAGGCTTGAACACCCGAGCCACTGCTCAGAAGGCAGTTGCTCTAGCCAACTGAGCTACGGGCGCCCAACGGCCATTTGTTTGGGCCCAATCGTTGCCGCCGACAAGTCGGTTTTCAGCGCTGCCACGTTTCGCGGACGGGCGCGCTAGACGATGCGCACATGGCCTACTACTCGTCCCAAACCGGGCCGAGCCGCGCGCGAGGGCGTTGCCTGCATCGGGTTGTCGCCGAAGGCCTCCGCGGAATGCTGTGACGCAGTCATCGCCGTGGCTTCGCTGCGAATTGGGCAGGAGCAGGAGAAGAGCCTCTGCGAGGAGGTGCCGGGAGCAGGAGCCAAGTTTCGGGAGCGCATCCCCAACCGCGGACACCCGACTTTGTCGTCACTACGAACGAAGCTTGAACACGACATGGCACCCGCCCAGGCCCAGAATTCCCGACTTCCGAGGCGGCGCCCACGATCCATAGTCTGCGGCATGCATGTTCGCAGCGCGCCCCAAGCTTCCGGCATCCTCATGGTGGCGCTGCTGGTTGCCATGCCAAGGCACTTCGTCGGGGCCCAGGACCCATCGATTCCGCCCGTCCCGGTGGCCCATTGGCCCTTGTCCGGTCATGCCACCGAATCCGTGCACGGTGCCACCACGATGGTCCGCGGGAATGTGAACTTCTCCTCCAC
>JADLFD010000434.1 GCA_020845805.1 Verrucomicrobiales bacterium
AACTCCTGATGTAAGAGGTGATGAACGCCGCCCCCGCCGCACTTCCCTGCCCGCAATGCGGGACGGATGTGCCTGCCGATGCGCCGGCGGGGTTGTGTCCGCGCTGCCTGGTGGGGCTGAACCTGGGAGGACCGCCTCATGACCTGGCCGGGGACCCGACCCAGGATGCGTCGTCACCGGAAACCGGGGTGGGACCAGGTTGGGGATCGATGGCGGAGGTGTCGGCGCTCTTCCCGCAGTTGGAGATCGTGGGCTGCCTGGGGCGGGGGGGCATGGGAGTGGTGTACAAGGCGCGGCAATCGCGTCTGAACCGCTGGGTGGCGTTGAAGGTCCTGGCGCCGGGGCGGGAGCGGGATCCCCGGTTTGCGGAACGCTTCGCGCGCGAAGCTCAGGCGCTCGCCCGCCTCGCGCATCCCGCCATCGTCGGGGTTCACGACTTCGGCGAGGTGCAGGGACATTTCTACCTGCTGATGGAGTACGTCGACGGTGTGAACCTGCGCACCCTGGTGCGCGAGCGGCGGTTTGCCCCCGAGCGTGCTCTCGCCGTGATCCCCCGGATCTGTGAAGCGTTGCAGTACGCGCACGACCAGGGCGTGGTGCATCGTGACATCAAGCCCGAGAATATTCTCATCGACTCTCAGGGACGCGTGAAGATCGCCGATTTCGGCATCGCCAAACTGCTGGGTCCCCTGGCGCCGGACGGGGCGCTCACCGACGTTCGCGGAGTGGTGGGTACCCCGCACTACATGGCGCCCGAGCAGGTGGAACGGCCGACGACGGTCGACCATCGTGCCGACATCTACTCCCTGGGGGTCGTGTTCTATGAGTTGCTCACAGGCGAGCTGCCCCTGGGAAAATTCCCGCCTCCCTCCACCAAGGCCTCCATCGATCCGCGGCTCGACGCCGTGGTGTTGAGGTCCCTGGAGAAGGAACCGGCGCGGCGCTACCAGCGGGCAGGCGAAGTCCGGACTGACGTGGAGACGATTGGTTCCACGCCCCGGGTGTCGGAGGGGGGGAGTGAGACGCGTACGCGGACGGACGAGACTCGCGCCCGGAGGGGACTCTGGGTGCTGGCCACCACCGTCATCGTCCTGCTGCTGCTGACCGCGATGCTGGGGTTTCCAGCCTGGAGAGAGCGATCCTTCCGCCGCCGTGTGCCGGCCGCCCAGGAGGTTCGGGTGCTGGATTCGCAAGCCCGCGATGTCGTGGGGGCGGCGTCCGCCGGGGATAGCCATCTGCCGGGAAGCCTGGCGGAGCAGGTCCCGCCGGTGGTGGTGAGCACCCTGCCGATCGCGGGTGCGGTGGGGGTGGACCCCGAGTTGACGGCGATCCGTGTCACGTTTTCCAAGCCCATGACCGACGGGCGCTGGACCTGGGGGGAATGGGGGCACGGGCACCTCCCGGAGCGCGTCGCGGAGCCACGTTTCCTCGCGGACGGTCGTACTTGCGAGCTGCCGGTGCGCCTCGAATCCGGCCGGACGTATGCGGTGTGGATCAATACGGGGGAGGCCCAGGATTTTTGCGATACCGATGGCCGGCCCGCGGTGCCCTACCTGCTCGTTTTTCAGACTCGTGGTACGAGATCGCAGTGAACTCCAACGCATAGGGATATGAAGACTCAATGGAAGGCGATGATCCTCGCGGCTTTGGCCGTCGCGCTGGCTGGAATGGCCCAGGCGGGTTCGGTGGAAACCACGGCGCCGGTGGTGGTGAAGACCTCGCCGGTGGCCGGTTCGAAGGATGTGGATCCGGCGGTGGCCGAGGTCGTCATCACCTTCAGTAAACCGATGATGGACGGTTCGTGGAGCTGGGTTCGTTGGGACGAAGGCGAGTTCCCGGAGGGGGCAGGCAAGCCGAAGTACCTGGCGGATCGAAAGACCTGTGTGCTCCCCGTGAAGCTACAGCCCGGGAAGTTCTATGCCCTCTGGCTGAACACGGAGAAATTCCGGAACTTCAAGGACGCTGGGCAGCGGCCCGCGGTGCCGTACCTCCTCACCTTCCAAACCAAGGCCGCGAAGTAGCGCGCGATCGGCGGCGCTCCGTACCTTGCGGTGCCTGCACGCCCCAACCTTTTACTTTCCCGACCCACCATGAAGATCTCCTCGCTGATGACGATGTCCCTGCTTCTGGTCACCGGATCCCCGCGTGGACACGCGCAAGGCGACACCCCGTCGTTTGAATTTGCCCCTCCGGTAGTCGTGCGGACCGTGCCGGTTTCCGGCGCCGAGGGGGTGGATCCCTCACTGAGCGAACTTTCCGTCACCTACAGCAAACCCATGCAGGATGGCAGCTGGTCGTGGTCCACCTGGGGCGAGAAGAACTTCCCGGAACTGACCGGGAAGCCGCACTATCTTCCAGACGCGCGGACATGCGTGGTGCCGGTCAAACTGGAGAGCGGCCGCTTTTACGCGATCTGGCTCAACAGCGAGAAGTTCCGCAACTTCAAGGACACGCACGGCACTCCGGCAGTGCCGTACCTGTTCACCTTCCGCACCGCGGGTGAAGCGGCTCCGGCGGCGGCGGTCGCTCCGGTCCCGGAGGCGGGAGCGGTAAATGGAGGCGAGGCGAAGCTCCGGTCGCTGCTCAACGCCGATCAGAAAACGGTCTGGGACTGGACGCACCGGCAGTTCCGCGGGTTCTTCGATGCCCGAACCTTCGAGGGATGGACTCCGCAGGATCGGCAGTCCCTGGAGGAGCGGCTGACCGATGCGCTGAAGGGCCCCATGAACCGCGAGTACTACCAGGCGATCAATTCCCTGGCGGCGCTGCACGCGACCAACGCGTTGCCGGAGTTGCGGCGGATCGGGTTGGAACGTCGCGACAAGGACAACCGCGATCGGTGGATGTCCATTCGCGCGCTGGGGATGCTCGGAGATCGAGCCTCGGTACCGGAATTGGTGCACCTAGTCTATCACGGCAATGCCAACACGCGCTGGTGGGCGCAGATCTCCCTCGTGCGGCTCACCGAACAGAACTTCGGTGCGGACTGGCAGGCCTGGGGACGATGGTGGAACGAGCATAAGGCGGCGGGTGAGTCGGAGGTCATGCCGGAGATCCGCCGGTGGTGGGAGGGGCAGGCCGAGAATGAGAAACTCGCCGAGAGCTTGGCCGACTCCGATCGGAAGTTTCTCGAGGGGCTGCGGCGGTGACTGGGATTGGCGTCCGGCCTTGGTCCAGCACGCGACGGCTTGGAGGGCGAAGGAGCGAGACCAGGCGGCCGGAGCGTGGACGATATGTTCTGCAAACCTGACAACGCCTTGTTGGCGATTCGAGCCGATCGCTGGTATCCGCTGGGGTGTAGAGGCTTGAAGGGTTGATCGAGTTCGGCATTCGGGGACGTTTCGGAAGGAATTGGGGCGGATCTAGCGGGACTCATGTTGGGTAGCTTGATGATTCTCAAGTGTGGATAAGCTGACACCGATAGAGTGTCTGGACGGGGGCCTGTTCGTAGGGGCAACAGAGGGAAGGCATCGGGATCATGGGGCACTCAGGGTTGGATCGCCGATGCCGGCAGGCCTCCGCCCGAACCTCGAATGAACTGGATTCACCAAGCACGCCTGGGGACCAAAGTCGTCTTCGCGACGGCGCTGCCTTTATTGGGATGGATTGGGTTGATGGCGGTTCTCATCCCCGCGAGTCATCAGTTGGAGAAATCCGCGCGCACGGCGCGGGACGAGGCGCTCGTGCATGCCATGGTGGCCCAGGAGATGCGCGTGGATGTGATCCAGGTGCAGCAATGGCTGACCGACATCTCCGCGACGCGGGGACAGGACGGATTGGATGATGGTTTCAATGAGGCGGAACGGAGGCGGAATTCTTTCCTCTCCGGCCTGGGTTCCATGCGCTCGTTTGCGGAATCCCACGGCGAGACCGAGGTGGTGGCCGCCCTCACCGAAGTGGAGCGCCGGTTTGTGGCCTATTATCAGGCGGGCTTGGACATGGCCCAGGCCTACATCAAGGAAGGAACCGCCGCGGGGAATCGATCCATGGGCGCTTTTGACGCCACCGCGAAATCCCTGACCGATGCCTTGGAGCCGTTCCTGCAGAATGAGAACGAGGAACTCAAAGCGACGCTCACTCTGGTGGATTCGCGGTTGGCTGGCTTGCGTGTAGGGCTGCTGATCGGCGGTGGGATCGGGTTGATCGTCTGCCTCGCGATCATGCGTTGGGTGGTGCGGTCGGTGTCGCGTCCCGTGGCGGACGCCGTGGCCGCACTGTCGAGCCATGCCGAGTTGGTGACAGAGGCCGCCCTGCAGATTTCCACCTCCAGCCATACGCTGGCGGACGGGGCGAGTCGCCAGGCTGCGGCGTTGGAGGAGGCCAGCACCTCGCTGGATCAGATTGCCGCGCGCACCCGCCAGAACTCGTCCTTCAGCAAGAAGGCCAATGGACTGGCCTCCGCGACCCATGCCGCCGCGGAGGCGGGGGTGAAGGACGTGGAACGGATGACGACGGCCATGAAATCGATCGAGGAATCGAACGCGGAAGTGGCCACCATCATCCACGCCATCGACGAGATCGCCTTTCAAACCAATCTTCTGGCGCTCAACGCCGCGGTGGAGGCCGCCCGCGCCGGAGACGCAGGCATGGGGTTCGCCGTGGTGGCCGACGAAGTGCGTGCGCTCGCGCAGCGCAGCGCGAAAGCGGCCAAGGAAACGCAGCGTATGATCGAGGCCTCGACCTCACGGACTAAGCAGGGCGTCGATCTGAGCGCGCGCGTGGCGGGAACGCTTTCGGGAATCCTCACCTCCACCCGTGAACTCGACTCGCTGGTTTCGGACGTCGCCGCGGCTTCGGAGGAGCAGGCCCAGGGCGTGCAGCAGGTGGCGGGCGCAGTCTCGAATCTGGATCAGGTGACGCGCAACAACGCCGCGCTTTCGGAGGAGGGTGCGAGCGCCGCCATGGAACTCAAGACCCAGTCAGGATCCTTGCAGCAGGTGGTGTTGGATCTGGGAACATTGGTATACGGGCAGGGCACGGACGGGGCGGCCACGAAGTCAGGTCAGACGGGCAGAAACGCCTCCGCACGCCATCAAGGGAGTCCGAGTGCTCCCGGCGCCGGGTCCGCGGAACCAGCTACGCGATTCTCAGGCGCGCCCATGACGTCGGTGCGTTCCACGGAACCGGTGGGTGCTGCGAGTGGCTCCAGTTCCCTGGACACCGGATGGAACTGAGGTGCGATAAAGACTTTGAGTGAGTCATAGCCTCCCGGCGGGCTGAGCGATGGCGGAACTATGGCGAGGCCAGATCGGGAGGCATGACTCACCTCAGAGCTCCGTAGACCCATGGTCCGAAATCGGACCGGTGGTACGGGTGCGTGCGGTGCGGTTTCCTCGGTTTTTCCTCAGGTTTTTCGCGGTTTTCTTCGGTCCAGGGTTTGCTTTTTTCCGGTGCCCCATGCAGCTTGCGCGTGCCGCTGGGGAGGGATCGGTACAAGGAGGCGTGAATCCGCCGGGCCGACTTACCTGGATGACGGCCTGCATCAAAGTCTGTGTCGTACTCGTTTTACAGAGGTTGGAGTTTTTACCTGATGGTGGCCGCGTGGCTGGCGGTGGGGCCGCGTTTGGCGGCGGCGCAGTGGCAGGATCAATTCGCGGAGCGTGAGACGATCACGGGTGAGAGCGGTGCGATCTCGGGGGACACCAGTACCGCCACGGTGGAGGCGGGGGAACCTCGTCACGCAGGCAGGCGCGGAGGCCGCTCGGTGTGGGTCTCCTGGGTCGCGCCCACGGATGGCGTCATGACCTTGTCGACCACCGGCAGCGGCTTCGACACGGTGCTGGCGGTGTACCACTTCAACCCCGGGGAAGGCCCTGGACTGGACCGGTTGCGGTCCGATGCCGCCAACGACAACTACCGGGAGGCGACCACCAGTTATCTGCAGTTTGGGGCCCTGGCCGGCGTGCGTTACGAGATTGCCGTGGACGGATTCAGCGGCGCTGCCGGGCTGGCTCGGCTGGAGTGGGGGTTCGAGTCGGTGGACACGCCGCCTCCAGTGGATGTCGCTTTGCCAGCGGATCGTGCGCTGCGCACGGGGGACACCCTGACTCTTTCAGTGAACGTCGACGACGATGATGACGACCTCAAGGTTCACTGGTTCTTCAACGATGTGGAGTTGGCGGATTCCGAGACCACGACTCTGGTGATCCCCGATGTGCAGGCCGTCCACGCCGGTATGTATCGCGTGCGATTCAGCATCGGCCGGGTTCGCTACTTTTCCGAACCCATCGAGATCCAGGTGAACTCCGAAGGCGTGGTGACGGCCTTGGCGCGGAACCGGCTCGAGGATGCGTTGAACTCACCGTTGGTGGGGGTGGGGGCGGGCGGTGGCGGTGCGCGGGCGACGGCTGCGGGTCTGCACTCTCTTCGGCGTCAGGCGCCGATTGGAGTGACCCGGGGTTACAATGGCAGTCAGCTTTTCCATACCATTTACGGCACGCGCGACGCGGCGGAGCCGGTTCATTGCGGCGTCGCGGGAGGATCCTCCTACTGGTTTGCCTACGTCCCTCCCGAGGCCGGGCGACTTTCGTTCAACACCGATGGATCGAGCTACGACACCGTGCTCGCGGTGTACACCTTCGAGCCGCCATTGAATGGCTACGACGGGTTGATCCCGGTGGTGTGTGATGACAACGGCGGCGCGCCTCCGACCTCGAGCCGGGTGGCTTTTGAGGCTGCGGGCGGGCGCACCTATCTCGTGGTGGTGGATGGGGTGGGGGGTGCTCGCGGCTTGGCACAACTCAACTACCTGCTGGAGACGAACGCCATCGTTCCGCCGCAACCGCCTTCGCTCATTTCCTCTCCGTCGTCGGTGACTGCGAAGGTGGGCGAGGCAGTGAGTCTGACGGTGAGCGCGGAGGGTACGGCGCCGCTGAGTTACCAGTGGCAGAAGGACGGCGTGGCGGTGCCAGGGGCGGTGTCGTCGCTGTTAAGCTGGAGCGCGGTGAGCGCGGCAGACGAGGGTCGGTATAGCGTCGTGGTGAGCAACTCGGCCGGAGTGGTGACGAGTGCGGAGGCGGTTCTGACCGTGCTGGTGCCGCCGTCGCTGATTTCCTCCCCTGCGTCAGTGACGGCGAAGGTCGGGGAGGCCGTGAGTTTGACGGTGAGCGCGGAGGGTACGGCGCCGCTGAGTTACCAGTGGCAGAAGGACGGCGTGGCGGTGCCAGGGGCGGTGTCGTCGCTGTTAAGCTGGAGCGCGGTGAGCGCGGCAGA
>JADLFD010000435.1 GCA_020845805.1 Verrucomicrobiales bacterium
AGGAGTAGAGGACGTCGCGCGCGTCGATGGGCTGGCCGGTGGACCAGCTCGCGTTGGTTCTGAGTTGGAAGAGGTAGGTGCGCCCGTCGGGGCTGAGGGTCCACGACTGGGCGATGCCCGGGATGGCCCGGCCGTGGGTGGGATCGGGGCGGGTGAGCCCTTCGAAGAGGGGGAGGACGGCGCGGAGCTCCTCGATGCCGGTGACGAGGAGGGGGTCGAGCGAGCTGGGCTCGGCGCCGTTCAGCACGACGATATCGGCGCGGGGGAGGGGGCGGCAGGCGGGGGCGAACAGGGCCAGCACCCACAGCGAGGCGATCAGGGCCAGGCTAAGCCAGCCGTTACGCCGACCCTCGTGCGTGCGGTGACGACGGGGGATTCGTCCCGGGCCGCGCAGCGGGGCGGCATCCGGGGCGGACGGGAGCAGCGGGGAGTGACGAGCGGAGCTCACGCGGAGCGTGATGGGCAGCGTAGGGGAGTCCATGGCCGGCGCGAGCTGGATTCCGCGGTGCGCTGGGGAGGAGACGGGCAGGGAGCTCGAGGGGGCAACAAAAACGCGGTGCGACCCGGGGGATCGCACCGCGTGAGGAAGGGTAAGCGGCGGGGGGCCGCGGAGCCCGGCGAACCGGGGTGAATGCGTCAGGGCGTCTTGGGTGCGCCAGCGGGCGCGGGCGCTGGGGTGGTTGCGGGGGCCGGGTTGACGACCGTGGTGGTGCTGACCAGGGGCGCGGAGACCGCGTTGGCGACCGAACCGGTGAGGGACTGCAGTCCCTGGTTGGCGGCGGGCGGCTGCGGAATGGCGCTCATGGGGGCGGAGCGCGCCTTGTCTTCGATGGCGCGGATGACGCCCTGGTTCTCCTTGCGCGCCTTGCCGGCGATCAGGACGGAGAGGGCGAGGGCGAGGACCAGGTAGGAGCCGACCGTGTACTTGGTGATGCGCGTGAGCACGTTGCCCGAGCCCGCGCCGAGGATCATTTCGCTCATGCCGGCGCCGAAGGCCATTCCGACGCCTGCTTCCTTCTTCGGCAGTTGGACCAGCACGAGAAGGATGAGGAAGACGGAGATGAGGACCAGGATGAGGGTGAGGAAACCAATGACAATCGTCATAAAACCGTGGGGTAGGATCGCTTAGATCGAGTTGCGGATGATATCGGCGAAGCTGCGGGCTTCCAGCGCCGCGCCGCCGACGAGCGCGCCGTCGACATCGGGCATGCCCATGAGTTCGCGCGCGTTGGTGGGTTTCACGCTGCCGCCGTACTGGATGCGGACGCGGCGGGCGGTGGCTTCGTCGAAGAGGCCGGTGAGCACCTTGCGGATGAAGGCGTGCACGTCCTGCGCCTGCTGTGACGTGGCGGTGCGACCGGTGCCGATGGCCCAGACCGGTTCATAGGCGAGGATGGTTTCCTCGACCTGCTCGCGCGTGAGGCCGGCGAGGCTGCCGCGGACCTGGGTGCCGATGACCTGTTCGGTGGTGCCGCCTTCGCGCTGGTCGAGGGTTTCGCCGACGCAGACGATGGGCTTGAGCGCGGAGGCGTGGGCGGCCGCCGCCTTGCGCGCGATCAGTTCATCCGACTCCTTCTGGTACTGACGGCGTTCCGAGTGGCCGAGGATGACATAGCGCACGGAGAACTCCTTGAGCATGGAGGCGGCGATCTCGCCGGTGTACGCGCCGGGGCCGTTCTCGCTCATGTTCTGCGCGCCGAGGCGCACGTTGGAGTTGAGCAGCGCCTTGGACACCGACTCGAGGGCGGTGAAGGGCGGGGCGATGACGATGTCGACTTCCTTGACGGTGGCGACTTCGCGTTTGATCCCGTTCACGAGATCCAGCGATTCGGCCACGGTTTTGTTCATCTTCCAGTTGCCGGCGATGATCAGCTTGCGGTCTTTGTCCATAGAACTCCGGGGTGGGGCGACAGTGGGAAAGGGTGTGGGGTGACGGGGTTGACTGACTATTTCTTATCCTGCAGCGCGGCCACGCCGGGGAGTTCTTTGCCTTCGAGGAACTCGAGGCTGGCCCCGCCGCCGGTGCTCATGAAGGTGACCTGGGTGCCGAGCTTGGCCTTGTTGATGGCCTTCACGCTGTCGCCGCCACCGATGATGGACTTGGCGCCCTTCTGGGTGGCATCGGCCACGGCCCGGGCCACGGCAAAAGTCCCCTCGGCGAAGCGCGGATCTTCGAAGATGCCCATGGGCCCGTTCCAGAGGATGGTTTTGGCGGAGGCCAGGATCTCGGCGTAGGTCTTGACCGTGGCGGGGCCGATATCGACGCCTTCCTCGGTGGCGGGGATGTTGTCCCCCGTGTTGATGCGCGGCTGGGTGAGATCCATTTTGGGCCGGCCTTTTTTGTCCTTTTTGCCGCTGTCGACCGGGGTGGCGACCACGTTGTCGGAGGGGAGGACGAAGCGGATCCCGCGTTGCTTGGCCTTGGCGAGGGCTTTGAGGGCGATGTCGGTCTTGTCTTTTTCGACCAGGGAGAGCCCGACGCTGGCGCCTTGGGCGAGCTTGAAGGTGTAGGCCATGGCGCCGCCGATGAGGATGGCATCCGCCTTTTCGATCAGGCGATCGATGACCTGGATTTTGTCGGAGACCTTGGCGCCGCCGAGGATGACCACGAAGGGGCGGGCGGGGTGATCGAGTTCATCTCCGAGGAAGCGGAGTTCGCGGTCGATGAGCAGTCCGGATGCTGAGGCGCCTCCGCGGGCGGTGATGAGGCGTGCGACGCCTTCGGTGGAGGCGTGAGCGCGGTGGGCGGTGCCGAAGGCGTCGTTGACGTAGACATCGGCGAGCGCGGCGAGTTGGGCGGCGAAGG
>JADLFD010000436.1 GCA_020845805.1 Verrucomicrobiales bacterium
ACGGTCACGCGAAGTCGTACACCACCGCCTTCTGGCACACCTTCTTGAACACCTTCTCCACAAACTCCACATGACGCGGATGCACTTGGTACGCGTCCTGCGCCGCCTTGTCCGGGAACACCAAATTCAATGCCACCTGATACGATTGGTCGACCACCGGCCGGTGGCTCGGCACCATCTTTCCGATGTGAAAGTGCAGCGCTCCCGGGATCGTGCGCAAATACTCGTCCATCCCGGCCAGCAATTCCGCCGCCGCGTTAGGCTGGGCCGGATCCGTCCAAAAAATCACCACGTGCGAAAACATGAGTTCACGCTACCGATGGCCCATGACTGAGGCAATGACGCGACGCAACGCCCTCGGCACCGCCGCCCTCGCGTCGATCGCCGCTCTCCTCCCACGCGATCTCGCCGCGGCACCCTCCCCTCACGCACCGCGCCGGTTGCCACGCGAACAACTCCTCCTTTACCGCACCTCCTCCGGGAGGCTTCGACCCGTGCAACGCCCCTCCCAATGGGCGCGGCGCCGGGCCGAAATCGTGAAGGGATTCCTTTCCATCACCGGCCCGCTTCCCGGACCTGAAAAACGCGTGCCCCTCGACCTTCGTCTCGAAGATGAAGTCGACCAGGGGGACTTCCTTCGCCGTCTCATTTCTTACCAAAGCGAACCCGGTCCGCGCGTCCCCGCCTATCTCCTCGTTCCCAAATCCGCGCTCTCCGGCCGCCCCGCCCCCGCCGCGCTCTGTCTGCACCAGACCCATGCCGCCGGACAGAAGGTGGTGGTGGGACTCGGACAAAGTCCCGATGACGAGTACGGCGTCGAACTGGCCCGCCGCGGCTACGTCTGTCTCGCGCCCCCCTATCCTCTGCTCGCCGAGTATCAACCCGACGTCCTCGCCCTGGGCTACGCGAGCGGCACCATGAAAGCCGTCTGGGACAACATGCGCGGCCTCGATCTCCTCGACTCCCTGCCGTTCGTACGCCGCGGTCCGGTCGCCGCCATCGGGCATTCCCTGGGGGGGCACAACGCCATCTTCACCGCGGTCATGGATCCCCGCCTCCAGGTCGTGGTCACCAGCTGCGCCTTCGACTCCTTCCTCGACTACATGAATGGGGATCTGACCGGGTGGAGCCAGACCCGTTACCTGCCACGCCTGCGCGATTATCGCGGTCGTTTCGAGGAGGTTCCCTTCGATTTCCATGAACTGCTCGGCGCCCTCGCCCCCCGCGCCTTCTTCGCCAACGCGCCCCTGCACGATTCCAATTTCCACTGGGACAGCGTGGATCGCGTCGCGGCTGCGGCGCGTCAGGTGTACCGACTGCACCACGCCGAAGACCGATTGGTCGTGCGCCACCCGGATTCCCAGCACCGCTTCCCTCCCGAGGTTCGCCAGGAAGCCTACGCGTTCATCGATCGTCACCTCTCTTCCCACCATGATTGACCGCCACCTTGGACGCACCCCGCGTCAGCCGCCTCCCCAACGCACCAGGTCCGGGTCGGCATGGGTCGTCGCGACCCTGTGGATCACCCTTCAGCTCCACGGTGGTGTCGCACCCGCCGCGTCGCCCGGCCCCGCGTCCGTCACCTACACGGGGTGCTGCGACGCTTCCGCGGGAGCCCCTGTCTCCCCCGACCTCATGGCCACCGCCAGCGACGAGGACAACGTCCTGCGTCTCTACCGACGCCATACCGGCGGCCCTGTCGTCCAGGCCCTCAACCTGTCGTCGTTTCTCGTGGTCAGCCGACGCGAGGAAGCGGATCTCGAAGCTGCCGCACGCCTCGGCGATCGCGTGTACTGGATCGGGTCTCACTCCCGCAATGCTGACGGCGAACCGCGCCCGGCCCGCCACGTCCTCTTCGCCACCGATCTCCGAACCACCGGAACCAACCTCACCCTGGTCCCCACCGGACGTCCCTGGCGCACGTTGGTCAGCGAACTCGCGCGCCATCCCGAAACCCGTTCCCTCCAGCTCGAGGCGGCCGCCGCCCGCCCCGCTGAGGCGCGCGGCGGCCTGAACATCGAGGGCCTGGCGGCTGGACCCGGGGGCTCGCTCTGGATCGGCTTCCGCAACCCCGTCCCCGGCGGCCTCGCGCTCGTCATCCCGCTCCTCAACCCTGCGGAAGTCATCACCGGCGCGCCCGCGCAATTCGGTGCCGTGCTGCGTCCCGACCTGGCCGGACTCGGCATCCGCGATTTCGCGCGTGGTTCGGACGGATACTGGATCCTCGCCGGTCCGGCGGAGGGCGGAGGCCGGCATCGGCTGTTTCGCTGGAACGGGCCTGGTTCCACGCCCACTGAAGTGCCGGGAGCCGTGCCCAAGGGATTCCAGGCCGAAAGCGTCATCGCGGACACTGAGCCCGCGGGCCGTGCGGAAATCATGCTGCTCGGGGACGAGGGCGGCGAAAAAGTGAGCGGTCGGCGTTGCGAAGATCTGCCGGACTTCACCCAGCGCCGCTTTCGCGCTGTGACCGTTCTAGGGCGCTAGCGCCCGGTCGCAGCAGTGGCGCGCCCGGGCGCTGCGGGTGGAGGGAGGTCCTCGCCCAACCTGGAGACGATCTCTCCTTGCGCCTTCCGCGCTCGCATGCTGGGTGCGCCACGGCCCGCGCGAAGTAATCCGTTTTGGCGCTTGCGGCGACCCGGCGACCAGCGAACCTACGGGCCGCGACGATGGCGGCCCAACCCACGCATCCCAAACACTACTGCGGCGTCTTTGGCATCTTCGGTAGCTCGAATGCCGCGGAGCTCACGTACTACGGCCTCTACGCGCTCCAGCACCGGGGCCAGGAAAGCGCCGGCATCGTGACCAGCGACGGACGCCAGTTCCGCCGGCACATCGGCATGGGGCTCGTCCCCAATGTCTTCACCGGTCAGGTGCTCCACGACCTCGTCGGCCATATCGCCGTCGGTCATACCCGCTATTCCACCACCGGCTCCTCCGTCCTGCAGAACGCCCAGCCCCTGGTGGTCAACTGCGCGCGCGGCCAGATCGCCATCGGCCACAACGGCAACCTCACCAACGCCGCCGAATTGCGCGAGGAACTGGAGGAGAAGGGCTCCATCTTCCAGACCACCGTCGACAGCGAGATCATCCTCCACCTGATGGCGCAACCGCCCGCCAACGGGGAACCCAATTCGCTGCTCACCGCCCTGCGCCGTATCGAGGGCGCCTACTCGCTGGTCATCATGACCAATGAGGAACTCATCGGGGTCCGCGATCCCTTCGGCTTCCGACCCCTCTCCATCGGCCGCCTCAACGATTCCTGGGTCCTCGCGTCGGAAACCTGCGCCTTCGACCTCATCGGCGCCAAACTGGAGCGCGACGTCGAACCCGGAGAGATCGTCATCATCAATAAGGAAGGCATCCGCAGCATCAAGGCCTTCGCCGAACCCCGCCGCCGCGCGATCTGCATCTTCGAGTACGTCTACTTCGCACGCCCGGATTCCACCATCGACGGCCGCAGCGTGTATGGCGCGCGCGTCGAAATGGGACGCCAGCTCGCCCGCGAGAACCCCGTCGAGGCCGATATCGTCGTGCCGGTTCCCGACAGCGGCAACTACGCCGCCCTGGGTTACTCCCTGGAGTCGGGCATCCCGTACGAGATGGCCTTCGTGCGGAATCACTACGTCGGACGCAGCTTCCTCCAGCCCACGCAGCTCATCCGCGACTTCAATGTGCGCGTGAAGCTCAACCTCATCGCCGAACTGGTGCGCGGCAAACGCGTGGTCATCGTCGATGATTCCATCGTGCGCGGCACCACCTCCCAGTCGCGCGTGGTCAGCCTCAAACGCGCCGGCGCCAAAGAGGTCCACGTCCGCGTCAGCTGCCCGCCCCATCTCAATCCCTGCGTCTACGGCATCGACTTCCCCGAACGCAACAAGCTGATGGCGGCCAACAACTCCATCGACGAGATCCGCCGCTATCTGAATGCCGACTCCCTCGGCTACCTGTCCCTCGATGGCATGGTCAATGCCGTGGGCTCGCCCAAGGACTCCTTCTGCCTCGCCTGTTACGACGGCAATTACCCCGTCCCCTACAGCCCCAGCCTGGAGAAGCACGTGATGGAACGCCGCGCCGCGCGCAGCGAAAGCTTCAGCAAGACGTTCGAAAAACAGGACCGCCAGCAGAGCCTGCTCTGACCTTCCCCAGCCGGCTCCCGCCGCGCGGTCCGCCCACGCCCCGCACGCTCGCCATGCCCACTTCCGCCCGCCTCGAATCGGCCTACCACCAGGCGCGGGAACGCTACGCGGAACTCGGCGTCGATACCGCCGCCGCCCTGCAGCACCTCGCCCACATCGCCATCTCCATTCACTGCTGGCAGGGCGATGATGTCGGGGGCTTCGAGAACCCCGGCGGCACCCTCGGCGATGGGCTCGCCGTCACCGGCCAGTACCCCGGCAAAGCCCGCACCGCCCCCGAACTCCGCACCGACTTCGAGCAAGCCCTGCGCCTCATCCCCGGTCGCCATCGCTTCAACCTCCACGCCAGCTACGCCGAGTTCTCCGGATCCCGCACCGATCGCGATGCCCTGGGCGTCGACGCGTTCCGCTCCTGGATCGATTGGGCCAAGGCCCTCGGCATCGGACTCGACTTCAACCAGACCTACTTCGCCCATCCCAAGGTCGTCGGCGGCAGCACGCTCTCGCATCCCGACGCCGCCCTCCGCCGGTTCTGGATCGACCACGGCATCCGCTGCCGCGAAATCGGCGCCGCCTTCGGGCAAGCACTGCAATCCCCCTGCCTGACCAACCTCTGGATCCCGGACGGCATGAAGGACACGCCCGCCGACCGGCGTGGCCCTCGCGAACGCCTGCTGACTTCGCTCGACGCCATCTACGCGCAGCGTTCGGACCCCCGCCTCAATGTCGATTCGGTGGAGCCGAAGCTCTTCGGCATTGGCGCCGAGAGTTACACCCCGGGCTCCCACGAGTTTTACCTCGGTTACGCCGTGAGCCGCAGCCTCCTCCTCACGCTCGACGCCGGCCACTACCACCCCACCGAAGGCATCGCCGACAAGATCTCCGCCGTGCTCTGCTATCTCCCTGAGATCGCCCTTCATGTGAGCCGCGGGGTGCGCTGGGACAGCGATCACGTGGTCACCCTCGGCGACGACCTCCAGGCCATCGCCAATGAGATCGTGCACGGCCGCTATCTCGGCCGAGTCCGGCTCGGACTCGACTACTTCGACGCCAGCATCAATCGCGTGGCGGCATGGGTCCTGGGCACGCGCAATCTGCAGAAAGCTCTGCTGATCGCCCTGCTGTCGCCCATCCAGCGGCTCAAGGAGGCGGAACTCGCTGGCGATTACACGACCCGCCTCGCCCTGATGGAGGAAGCCAAACTCCTGCCCGCGGGGGCGGTCTGGGATTACTTCTGCGACACGCAGGGAACGCCCGCCGGCCACGCGTGGCTGACCGAGGTCCAGCGTTACGAATCCACGGTGCTCGCGCGCCGCGGTTGAGCGCGCCCTTCCCGACCGTAGCCGCCGTCGTCAGACGGCGCTCGACCGCTCTCGCTCATCCCATTCGCCAATGCCATCCAGCGCGGACTCACGTCCGCGACTACGCCTCGTTCCGTTCCGTAGCCGCCGTCGTGCAGACGGCGCTCTCTCGCTCGACCGCTCCTGCTCATTCCATTCGCCAACGCCGCCCAGCGCGGACTCACGTCCGCGGCTACTCCTCGTTTCGTTCCGTAGCCGCCATCGTCAGACGGCGCTCACTCCCTCGAC
>JADLFD010000437.1 GCA_020845805.1 Verrucomicrobiales bacterium
TCGCGGGATGCGGGGCGGCGAAGAGGTTGGTGGGGGCGTCCGGCGGCGCCACGGTGCCTGCGGGCAGGAGCACGACCGCGCCGGATTGTCCGGTGACGGAGTTTCTGGCCACGGTGGCGACTTCGCGCAGGTCGTTCAGCAAGCATCCATTGCCGGTGATGACCCATCCGGCAGCGGCGGTTGCTGGATCAAGGAGACTGCCCAAGGCGTAGTTCCCCAAGCCCACGAAGGAGATTCCCGCGCCCAACTCCCCCCAGCCGACATCGCCCAGGTTGTTGATGTCGTTTGCCACGGTGTAGCGGCTGGAGCCGGAGAGGAATGTCCAGCCGTCGCCCGGTTGGTATTTGAACACGGAGACCACATTGAGCGAGGTCGAGCGCAGCGACGCGGCACCCACGATCTGACCTGCGGCGTTGATGTCCACGCCCCCGATGGGGTTGTATTGGGTGGGGCCGCTCAGCCCTACATCGGTCAACGTGCCGGTGCGGGTGTCGAAGGTCTGGGTTCCGGCAAGAATCACCCCCCCATCGTTGATGCCATCGGGCGTCGCGAACCAGCCATAGGCGGCATCGAGTCCGACCAGGCCTCCGGCGTCCGAATAGAACCAGCCAAAGCCGAACGGAGTGCCGAGGATGCCCGCTCGGGCGCCCACGATCTCCCCGAGGTTGTTGATTCCGGTGGCGTACGAGGCGAGTTCCCCGGGCAGCAGCGGGAGCAGTTCGACGGAGTAACCCGCGTCCGAGGGAATCCAGCGAACGGCGCGGCGGCCTCCCGGCAGAGTCGCTACGCCGACGACGACGCCCGCATCGTTGAGGTCAGTTGGAAAAGCTGCGGACGCGCCGGCGGGAGTGGGGAGAACGCTCCACGGAGCGCCAGACACGCTGACGAGCGGGGTTTGAACGCCGGTGGAAGGGTGTGTGCGGAATCCGACCACCATGGTTCGGTTGTTGATCCCCACCACCGAGCCCTCTCCCAGGAACTGGAGGGTGTAGGCGGGTGGGGCATCGGCGGCGTGCACGCCGGGTACCCCAAAGAGAATCAACAGGGACCCTAGGCCCAATGCGGACGTAAGAATGCGTTTCATAAGGAATTCCGAGATCGAGGCTTTTGCCCACATCCTCTCTACCGCAGGCCCGGCCACGGCGTCTGTGACTTAGTCACAGGGTATCCTGGGCGATGGCGAGGAGGGTGTCCGGTCGCTTCACCCGGATGCAGCCACGCGCAAGGGCGATGGCACCCTGCTGGGCGAAGGTGTTTAGGAGCCGACTGACGACCTCGCGCGCGGTACCCAACTCCGCGGCGATCTCCTCGTGGGTGGTGACGATTCTGGGGTCAGCCGCGCCGCGCCGGTGCAGGTGCTCGGCGAGGCGACGGTCCATTTTTCGAAAGGCGACTTCCTCGACCAAGGTCATCACGTCGATCAGCCGGTGGCCCATGTTGTCGAAGGCGTATCGTCGGAAGGTCTCACTGGAACGGACCCAGGTTCTTACCATGTCGCCGGGCAGGAGCGCGGCGGTGACCGTTCCCTCGGCTTGGGCCGATGCGCAGGCATCGCGTGCAAGCAGTACGGAGAGAAGGTTGACGAGGCATGTCTCGCCCGCGTTCACGTGGTAAAGCGTGATTTCGCGGCCGTTCTCTCCAATCCGGAAGACCCGGATGCTCCCGGTGGCCACCAGTCCCAGTTGGTCGATGGTTTGCCCCTGACGATAGAAGTGCGCGCGGTTGGCCAGTTTGGCCAGTTGCGCGGCGCCGGCGGCGCGCTCGCGTTCCGAGGCGGGCAATTGCCGGATAAATTCAAACTGGTTGAGGACGTCGTGGAAATTCATCGAGGTTGGCTTTCCGCATCCTGGTAATGCCACGGGGGGCATCCCCGCGAGTCGTCACCGGTAGGGCTTTTGGCCTGGCCACCTCCCGGGTGCCGGCTGGGGTCCCGGCACGAAGCCTGAGGGAACTCTCGGCGCGACGGTACGGTTTTGGGATGGACGTCGCGTCGATGGTGTGAGGGCGCAGTTGGGGGTCGTCGGGGATCGATGGTGAAGACGCCGCAGGACCTCGCCTCAAGGGAAGCCTCCCTCGAACTTGACCTGTTCGCCCCCGATGTCGACCGGCCGCACGGGATCCGGATGCATGCATTGGGGGGACCTCTGCGGGGCGTGTTGCCCGAAAGGGGTCTGGCTCGCGAACTAAGCCTGCCTGAAGAGTCAGTGGGGATCCTGTTTATGGGGAAAGGGGCAAGAGGGAGAGGCGCGAGCAGGGCGGATGCCTGTCAGCGGCCTTTGACCGACGAGCAAGGAAGCCAGCTGCCTTTGTCCTCGAAAACCCGAAGGGCGGCGGGCTTTTGGGTGTGCCCTTCGTTGGCTCGGCCGTCATCCCGCGCCTGCGGGACGGGGATGTTCCAGCCTCGCCGCCTCGGTCACACCCGAGATCCCTCGTCGCAGGACCCCACTTACTTCTCAAACGGGCTTCGCATTGCCTGCTGCGCCCGGATTGAATCACGAAAGTTGCCGAGGCACTCCGCCTAGGAGTGCATACCTCGGCAACCTGCATTTGCGCCCCGAACATCAAGGCTTTTGAAAGCGGCGGACCACACGACCACTCGACGCTCTACCAGCGGGAGCATGGCGCTGGCGACTGAGGCAAGAAACCCGGCCAGGACTCCCGCCGGATACCCACGCCTCCCCTGATCCAGGCATCCTTGATCGCTGCCTACCGTGGCCATCAGCGTCGGCCAGGCAGGGCTGTGTCCACATGGTTCCATGCATCGCGCGTGGCGTGCTTGGCCTTGTCCCATGCTAAAGTCGAGCTGCCTTTGGACCTCTCGTAATTGCGCTGGAGGTCCGCTTCAACTTCTTCGTACTTCTTTCCAGGATGTTGGTTGCGCCCCTCGTATCCAGTTCGGTATGCCGGTTGGTAGATGTCGTATGGGGCATTCCTATCCACGTACTTTTGTGTCGAGTAATTGGTTCTCCAATAAGCATCCTCGACCGTGGGGTCCATCTTCTCAGCTACGCCTTTCCCCGCGAGGCCCCCAGCAACAGCCCCGGCGACCAACCCGACGGCGGCCCCGATCGGGCCGGCAACAGCCCCAATGGCGGCTCCTGCCGCGGCCCCGCCTGCCGCTCCGATTCCTGTTCCTACTGGGTGCGCTCCGGGCGTGCCGGTGATAGGATCCTGGTTGGCGTCGGGGCCCTTGTACTTGTTTGCTGGCTTAGTATTTGAATTTGTCATATTAATCCTGCTCTTCTGTTGAATAGTACTTACTGAGTGTGTTTCCTGTGTTCCTTGCGGTGGGAATCGTGCGGAAAATCAGTTCGCCTCCGCACTTCTGCCCACCGCCCAAAACGGCGATTGTCCCGCTTAGAGCCCGTCTGAGTGCGCCGAGGAAAGGCGCGGAACTCCCGTGGGGGGAAGTACCCCACCCGGCAACTTTCGCTCCAGCCGGTAGCAGCCGGGGCGGGCACGGAAGCAATGAAGTGCCTGAAGCACCCTGGTGCAAAAGGCCCGTCAAGCGGGTCAGCGAGCAAGCTGGCCGTAATGCGAATGAACA
>JADLFD010000438.1 GCA_020845805.1 Verrucomicrobiales bacterium
GTGTTCGTCATGGGACTCACCCTGGTGCTCACCTTTGGCGTTTGGGCCTTCATGTACCGGTCCCGGATGGGGCTGCACATGCGGGCGACGGTCCAGCACCGCGTGATGAGCGGGGCGGTGGGCATCAACACCAAGCTGGTCGATCGCTTCACCTTCTCGCTGGGGTGCGGCATCGCGGGCGTGGCGGGGGCCGCCTTCACCACCATCGGGTCGACGGGCCCGGACAGCGGGTCGCGCTACATCGTGGACACCTTCCTGGTGGTCGTGTTTGGCGGCACCGCGAGCCTGTTGGGCACGGTGGCCTCGGCGTTCGGCATCGCGCAGGGCCAGTCGGTCTGTGAGTTCTTCCTGCAAGGAACCATGGGGAAGGTCGCGGTGCTGCTGGGGATCGTGGTGATTCTCATGATCCGACCTCAGGGCTTGTTCACCAGCAAGGTGCGGAGTTGACGGCGAGCGCCGTCTCACGAAGGCGGCTACGGACGCGAGAGGTAGCCGCGGACGTGAAGTCCGCGCTGAAGGGCGGAGGCGAGTGGATTTGCGGGAGCGGGTAAGCGCCGTCTCACGACGGCGGCTACGGAGTGCGGAATACGGAAGGGAACGCGGGAACACGGTTCATCGTTCATCGATCTGTGAAGACAATCTACAAGCGCGTGTTTGGGGGGAATGCGGGCGTAACGCAGTTGCTGCTGCTGGCGGCCCTGCTTCTGGTGGTCCTGCCGGTGTCGCTCGACATCTTCCGACTCAACCTGGTGGGCAAGTATCTCACCTATGCCTTTGTGGCGCTGGGGCTGGTCATGCTCTGGGGCAAGGGGGGGGTGCTGAGCCTGGGCCAGGGGGTGTTCTTCGGTCTTGGCGGTTACTGCATGGCCATGTTCCTCAAGCTCGAGGCGTCGGACCCGATCAGCACCAAGATCCAGTCCACCCCGGGCATTCCGGATTTCATGGATTGGAACCAGCTCAAGGAGCTGCCGGCGATGTGGGTGCCGTTCAAGAGCCTTCCTTTCAGTCTGTTTGCCGTGGTGGCGGTGCCTTCGCTCCTGGCCTTCGTGGTGGGCTTGGCGATGTTCAAGCGTCGCGTGGGCGGCGTGTATTTCGCCATCATCACCCAGGCCATCGCGCTGATCCTCTCGCTGGGCATCGACGGCAACCAGGGCTACACGGGCGGCCGCAACGGCATCACCGATCTGCGCACCCTCTGGGGCTGGGACATTCGCACCCAATCGGCGCAGTACGTCCTCTATTTTCTGACCTGCGTGTTGCTGCTGGTCGCGATCGTGGGCCTGCATTGGCTGCTCTCCGGCAAGATGGGGAAGATGCTGCTGGCCATGCGCGACCGTGAGGATCGCGTGCGGTTCTCCGGGTATGACGTCGACATGTTCAAGGTGTTCGTGTTCTGCCTGGCGGCGGGCTTGAGCGGGATTGGCGGCGCGTTGTTCGTGCTGCAGGTCGGGTTCATCTCGCCGTCGCTGGTGGGCATCGTGCCCTCCATCGAGATGGTGATCTTCGCCGCGGTGGGCGGACGCGCGTCGTTGTTCGGCGCCATCTACGGCACGTTGCTGGTCAATACGGGCAAGAGCCTTTTCTCGGAGACCTTCCCGCAGCTCTGGCTCTTCGCCATGGGCGGGCTGTTCATTTTGGTGGTGGTGATGTTCCCGGATGGTCTGGCGGGCATTGCCTCGCGATTCACCCGGCGACGGCAGGGCAAGGGGGCGGCCCCGGCCCCGGAGGTGACCAACTCGATTGCGCCACCGCTTTCCGCGGCGGCGGGGAAAGGAGGCGAATCATGAGCAGCAACACGGACTTCCTGCTGGCCATCGAGGATCTCACGGTCTCGTTCGATGGGTTCAAGGCGGTGGACGGCCTGTCGCTCTACGTCGAACGCGATGAACTGCGGGTGATCATCGGTCCGAACGGCGCCGGCAAGACGACGGTCCTGGACATGATCTGCGGCAAGACGCGGCCGACCTCCGGGAGCATCAAATTTGCGAACCGGGAGATGGTGGGCATGCGCGAGCACGAGATCGTGCGGGCGGGGGTGGGGCGCAAGTTCCAGACACCATCGATCTACGAGAACCTGACCGTCTTCGAGAACCTGGAGGTTTCGTATCCGAAGGGCAGGACGGTGTTGGGCTCGATTGGATTCCGGACCACCTCGGAAGTCACCGATCGGATCCACGCGGTGGCCACCGAGATCGGGCTGACCGCGCAGCTCGACATTGAGGGTGCGTTTCTCAGCCATGGGCAGAAGCAGTGGCTGGAGATCGGGATGCTCCTCATGCAGGAGTCGCAGCTGGTGATGTTGGACGAACCGGTGGCGGGCATGAGTCCGCCTGAGCGCGAGCAGACCGCACAGTTGATCCAGCGCATTTGCAAGGGGCGCTCGATCATCGTGATCGAGCACGACATGGAGTTCGTCTCGCGCATTGCGCACAAGGTCACCGTGCTGCATCTGGGCAAGATTCTGGCCGAGGGTTCGATGGCCGAGATTCAGAAGAACGCGAAGGTGATGGACGTCTATCTCGGCCACTGAACCCGGGCCGCGCCGCACCCAGGAGACCTTCTTCCCCACTCCCGAATCCCCAATCCGATTGACCATGCTTTCTGTTGCGAACCTGAACGTGGGTTACGGCTTGAGCCAGGTGATCCACGACGTGTCGTTCAAGGTGAATCCCGAGGAGATCCTGGTGATCATGGGCCGGAACGGCATGGGCAAGACCACGCTGTTGAAGTCCCTGATCGGGATCCTTCCCGCGCGGGAGGGTTGCATCCGGCTGGGGGACCGGGAGGTGACGGCGATGGCGCCCCACGAGCGAGTCCGCGAGGGCATCGCCTTCGTGCCGCAGGGACGCCTGATCTTTCCGTCGCTGACGGTGGAGGAGAACATCCTGACTGGCGCCAAAGGCCGGTTGGACAAGTCGGTTTGGGACGAGATCTACGCCCTGTTCCCCGTACTCAGCGAGATGCGCAAGCGGAAGGGAGGCAACCTTTCGGGCGGCCAGCAGCAGCAGCTGGCGATCGCCCGCGCGTTGGTGACCAACCCGAAGGTGCTGGTGCTGGATGAGCCGACCGAGGGCATCCAGCCGTCGATCATCAAGGACATCGCCCGCGCGCTGAAGGAGATCCGCCGCGCGCGCAAGATCGCGGTCATCGTCAGCGAGCAGGTGGTGAGTTTCATGATGGACCTGTGTGATCGCGCGTTGGTGATCGAGCGCGGGCGGTTCGTGCACGAGGCGCCGCGCGAGCATCTGGATGCCGACAAGGTGAAGTCGCTGCTTTCGGTATGACACTCCGCACTTCGTTTTCCTTCGCAATCAACCCGCTTCGCGGTCCGTCCTGAGCGGACCCTCCAAGCAACCTAAACACCTAGATCCAAACCATGGCCAAGACCCTGATCAAAGTGGACTTCAAGACCCCCCCGGAGAAGCAGAAGTCCCTGCACAACCGCTGGCATCCCGACCTCCCGATGGTGGCCTATGTCAAGCCAGGCGAGGAGTTCCGCGTCGAGTGCGTGGACTGGACCGGCGGTCAGATCCTGGATGACGACAACGCGGCGGACGTGCGCGACGTGAACCTGACCAAGGTGCACTACCTGAGCGGTCCGATCGGCGTGCAGGGCGCCGAGCCGGGAGATCTGCTGGTGGTCGACCTGCTGGACGTCGGCGTCCTGCCTGAATCGGACTGGGGATTCACGGGCATCTTCGACAAGAAGAACGGCGGCGGGTTCCTCACCGACCATTTCCCGGCGGCGCGCAAGGCGTGCTGGCATTTCAGCGGGCTGTACACCAGTTCGCGCCACATCCCCGGGGTCGAATTCGCCGGCATCACGCATCCCGGCCTGATTGGGTGCCTGCCGTCGAGGGAGCTCCTGGACGTGTGGAACAAGCGCGAGAAGGAGTTGTTCGACACCGATCCGGAACGTGTGCCACCGCTGTGCGCGCTGCCTTACGCCGAGACCGCGCACATGGGCGGGATGAAGGGGAGCGCTGCCAAGGCGGCGGCCAAGGAGGCGGTGCGCACCGTGCCTCCCCGTGAGCACGGCGGAAACTGCGACATCAAGAACCTCAGTCGTGGATCCAAGATCTACTTCCCCGTGTACGTGAAGGGGGGCGGCCTCTCGATGGGAGACATCCACTTCTCGCAGGGCGACGGGGAGATCACGTTCTGCGGCGCCATCGAGATGGCAGGATATCTCGATCTGCGCGTGACCCTGATCAAGGGCGGGATGAAGAAGTACGGGATCGTGAATCCCATCTTTCAGCCGAGCCCGGTGGAACCGAACTACACACGGTTCCTCATCTTCGAGGGCATCTCGGTGGACGAGCAGGGCAAGCAGTACTATCTGGATGCGCACATCGCCTATCGGCGCGCCTGCCTCAATGCCATCGAGTACATGAAGAAGTTCGGGTACACCGGCGAGCAGGCCTACGCCATCCTCGGCACCGCGCCCGTGGAAGGCCATATCAGCGGCATCGTGGACATCCCGAACGCATGCGCCACGCTCTATCTCCCGACCGAGATCTTCTCGTTCGACATCATGCCCAATGCGGCGGGGCCGAAGAAGATGGTCAACGGCGGGAAGACCGACCTGGCGGTGGCCAAGTAGGAGGAACGCCATGCCGATCTACGAATTCAGTTGTCGCCGGTGCGGCACGTTCTCCCTGCTCCGGACCATGGCGCAGCGCGACGCACCCGCGGTCTGTCCGACCTGCCGCCAGGCGGCAGCGCGACAAGTCACTGCGCCCAACCTGAGCCTGATGCCGGCGGTCACGCGCACCGCGATGGCACGGAACGAAAAGAGCCGCCACGAACCCGGGGTGCTGAACCGGCATCGGTGCGGCTCGAGCTGTGGTTGCGGGTCGCGTGGTTCCGGGGGCGCCTCCGCTCCCGGTCCTGGTCGCAAGGCCAAACGTTCGGTCGAGGTGCCCAAGCTGGGCAAGTTCGAGACCAGCCGCCGCGGACGCCGGCCCTGGATGCTTGGGCATTAAGACTCCGACTGAATCGTCACCGGGTCTCTGCGCGTTTGCTCCTTCGGCTCCGGGCGTGGCGTTGCCATGTTCCGGGGCCGATGCTTTTGGGTCAAAGGCGGGCGGCGGTCAGAGGTGGTTGCGGTAGGCGAGCACTTCGCCGTCGTCTTTGAGTTCGATCACGCGCACGGCGTAGGGGGCGCAGCGGTTACGACCTCGTTCGGCGGGATAGACGATGCGCCAGGCTTGAACGCGCCAATGCTGTGGTTGGCGATCGACCACCCAGGCGATCTCGGACCAGCCGTCGTATTGGGCCACGGCGTGGCGGGCGGCCTCGATCATGCGGCGTTCGGTGTCGGAACGCGGTGGGGGCGGCCAGTTCAAGCGGTCGTTCTCGCACGCGCCGAGCAGGAGCGAGGCGAGGGTGAGAGCGAGGCACGAAGGAAGGTGCCGTAGGCGGGGGACGGCCACGCGAGAAGCATCGGCACGACGCGGCGGCGGCTTGAGTTCCCGTGGCGAAGCGGGTGGGTGGGTGGGCTGACCGCAGGAAGCGGGGACTCCTTGATCGAGGACGCGAAGTCGATACGGTGCCACCGCGTGGGAAGGGTCGCGGCTGCGAGTCAGGGATATCCAACGGGGATGTGGGCGAGTGGAATGGTCGGCGCATTCCTCGGGATGCTGGCGTGCTCGGAGTTCAGGGTGGCCGCGGCCGACGCCACGGCCCCCCTCGGGGATGGGTTGTCTCCCATTCACCGGGTAGGCGGACTTGAGATCCCCGCGCAGGTGGTGCAGGTGTCGCCGGAAGGCCGCGCGCGGGTCGTGGATCCGGTGGAGGTGGGATGGGCCAAATCAGTGAGTTGGGGCGATCAGGAGGTGATGCTCGCCCGTTCGCCCGCAGCCCCAGGCGGTGAGGGGAGCGGTGGGTCGAACGGGCCGCGGATCGCGGTGGGGCCCGAGGTGGAGGTGCGCCATTGGACCGTTACGGACGGTTTGCCCCATGACAAGGTGCGGTCGGTGCTGTCGGCGCGGGACGGGTCACTCTGGGTGGGGACCGCGGCGGGTCTGGCGCGGTTCCGGGGTGAGCGGATCGAGGTGTTCACGGAAACCAACGCTCCAGCCATGGAAGCGACCGGGTCGGTGGTTCGCGCCCTGTGGGAGGAGCCCGACGGGAGACTCTGGCTGGGGACGGAGACAGGATTGCTCACGTACTGGCAGGGGGATTTCTCCGCGATGCCGGTGGCGCGAGAAGCTGGGGGCCTGAATGCCTTCGCTCCAGCAGCGCGGGGCGGTTTTTGGTTGGCTGCGGATGGCGGGGTGGGGCGGATGGAGAAGGGGACGCTGACGTGGCATGAGATCCCAGGGTTGAGCCGGGTCATGTCGGTGGTGGAAACGCGGCAGGGCGGGTTGTGGGTGGGGGGGACGGGGGGTGTGGTGGCATATGATCCGCACTCCAGGCAGGTGGGGCGGCGCGTGCTCGATCGGTTCGACCTCGATGGCCGGGTGTTCACCAACATCCTCGTGCGCGGCCTGCACGTGGACCGCGATGGCGTGCTCTGGATAGGGTCGAATCATGGCATCTGGCGGCTGGCTGCCGGTGGGCACATGCCGCAACGGACCGACGAGGGCGCGGGGGTCGGCACCCCGAAACCGGTGAACGCACGATTCTTGGATGAGGGTGAGCGCGGAATCTGGACGGTGGACGATTCTCCCGCCGGCGCCGTTTGGTTGATGCAGCGCGAGGGAGGGATCACCCGACAGACGGTGATTCACGCGCCCCTCGAGTTTCCGAGTGCGCTGACCCTGGATCGGGATGGCGCGGTGTGGGTGGGATCGCGGCAGGGGCTGTTTCGGTTCGCGCGGCGTCCGTGCCGAACGTTTGCGCTCGGCGGATGGTTGGGCACGTGGACTCCGTTCTCGGCCCTGGCGGGGGGGTCGGATGGAGCGCTCTGGTTTGCGGCGCATCGCGGTCTGGGTCGGTGGTCGGCGCAGGGAATCTGGCTGTGGAGCACGGGGTCACGCCTGGACCTGAAGCAAGCGGTGCTGCTTCCGCGGGATGGGGCAGGAGCTCTGGTCATGGGTTCGGGAGGTGCGTGGGCGAGCTTGGCGACGGATCCGGGAGGAGGTTCTGGGTCGGATTGGGGTTGGCGTGAGCTGCCCCGGATTCCCGGATTGGACTCCGCGTCCGCCGTCTGCCTGGCGAGGTCGGGGGCGGCGTATGTGGGCGGTGCGCGAGGGTTGTTTCGTCGGGATCCCGCAGGCAGCTGGGAGAAGGTGGAGGCGGTGGGGGATCGGGCGGTGCGCAGTCTGGTCGAGGACCACTCGGGAAGTGTGTGGGTGCTGGTTGCCGGGGCGGGGTTGGGGGTGATCCGCGACGCGCAGGTGACCTGGATTCGGCAGGAACCGGTAGCCGGGGCGTGGCGCGGATTGGCGGCGTCGCGTTCAGGGGGGATTTGGATCAGCACCGAGCGCGGGTTGGGTTGGATGTCGGAGAGCCGGCCTTTTCGCGAGGTGATGGTCGAGCGGGTGGGGTTGGTGGAGGGCGTTTCGGCGGTGCTCGAAGATCGGCGGGGGGATGTCTGGCTGAACGTCGCGACCGGGTTGGTGCGTCTGCAGCGGGAGCATCTGGGGTTTGGTCCTGAGGGACCTGGTGCGTCGGTGTTGGGGACGCTTTACGGGCGGGCGGACGGAGTGCGGAGTCTGGAGGCCGTGGACGGTTCGCAGATGGCGCTGGAGGCGGCGGATGGCCGCCTTTGGTTCGTGAAACGTTCGGGCTTGGTGATGGTGGATCCTGCCGTGGCACCGCGGGATCAGGGTGCACCCGGCGTGCGACTGGAGCGGGTGCAGGCGGACGGCCGCGACGTGGACCTGGCGGCAGGGACGGATGGCGCATGGCGGGCGGCGGGGGTGGACCAGGTGGTCTTTCAGTTTACCGCGGGGGATGGGCCAACGGTGGAGCCCTGGCAGATCGAGTATCGGTTGGAAGGGCACGATCGCGCTTGGCGCGACGCGGGGTCAGGACGCGAAGTCGTCTATGCCGCATTGGAGCCGGGCCATTACCGGTTTCACTTGCGCGCACGGACGCGTCACACCGGCTGGGGTGTGGACGGGGGCGGCTGGCCGTTGGAAGTGGTACGCCCATTTTGGAGAACGTGGCCGTTTGGGGTGGTGATCGTGGGGATGGGACTGGTGGCAGCGGGGGCGGGGGTAAGATGGCGTGAGCACCGGGCTCGGGTGCGTTCGGAGCGGGCGGGGGTGGAGGCCCTGACCTCAGAGCGCGCGCGTATCGCTCGGGCCATGCACGATCACCTGGGTCCGCGCATCGCGACGCTGGCGATGGAAGGCGGCGGCACCGAGGAGGCGCATGCACGGGCGAGGGAGGCGCTCCGCGAATTGAACGAGGTGATCTGGGCGGTGAATCCCGAGCACGACACGCTGGAGGGGTTGGCGGATTTCGTCTCGAATTTCGCCAGTCGCTATCTCGCGGCGGCCCGGCTGGCGCTGAACTTGGATATCGAGCCGGGACTTCCGGCGGTCGATCTTCCGGTTCAGGTACGCGGCGAACTGGCGGCCATGTTCAAAGAGGCGTTGCGCAATGCGGTGCAGCATGCGCGAGCAAGCCGGGTCCTGGTAGGGCTTCGCTGGGAGCAGGAGGAAGTGAGACTGAGCATCGCCGACGACGGAGGCGGCTTCGCGTGGCCGATGCCCGAGGCGGTGCGTGCCCGGCACGTGGCGCGCAAGGCGCTCGACGGCGGCCTCGCGGGAGTGCTGGGGTTCCAGACGCGCATGAGTGCGCTGGGCGGCGAGTGCCGAATCGAATCCGCGCCGGGCCAGGGAACCCGCATCGAGTTCCGCTGGCCGGCCAGACGGCTCTGAGGCCTTGCGGCGAACCGAAGGGGTCCGGCAACGTCAGCGCCGCGGATGGAGCCTGCTGAGTTTCGCATTGCCTTGGTGGAGGATGACCGTCGGTACCTGCGGGTGCTGGAGGATACGCTTCATGGCCGCCCCGGCTGGAGGGTGGTGGCGCGTTGCGCTGGGGCCGCCGAGGCGCTGTCGCTGATTCCCGTGTCGCGGCCGGACCTGATCCTGTTCGATCTCTCGTTGGACGGCGCCTTGCGCCTGGATGTCGTGGTGGAGCTGAAGCGGCGGCTTCCGCAAGTACCCTTGGTGGCGCTGACCGTCGAGGATCAGCCCGCGGTGATCGTCCGCGTCATCCAGTCCGGAGCCAGCGGGTACCTGCTGAAATCGGACGACCGCGAGCTGTGCTCCGGCGTCGAGGATATCCGCGCCGGTGGCGCGCCCGTCCTGAGCGCGGCGGTGGCTCGGCGCCTGTGGGAGGCGCTGCGCATGTCGCCACCGCCGGCGATGAATCCCGGGGTGCTGACCGAACGCGAGTGGCAGGTGCTCCAGTTGGCGGCGCGTGGCAAGCAACACGGGGAAATCAGTGCGGAGCTGGGCATCGCGGTGAACACGGTGAAGAACCATTTCCGGCACATCTACGAGAAGCTAGGGGTGGGCACGCTGACCGAAGCGGTGGTGAAGGTGCGCGGCGGGCGCGGTTTGTTGGACGGATAGTGCTCGCTCGGAGCCGGGCGCCGCGGAGAGCGGCGGCGGAGCGTAGCATATGATATGGCACGCAGGTGCTATTCCCTGACGTGCCCCAAGTGCGGCAGACTGGAGGCAAGCGGTTTCCCGATTCGTTCATCCCTGCCTCTATGAGAAGTTCCCTCCGATCGTTGCTTCACGGTCCGGTGTTGGCCTGCCTGGCCCTGTTCCTCTGGTCCCGAGCCGCCTCCGCGCAGACTGAACTGCCCAACGGCACCACAGCCACCGGACGCATCGCCGTCGCTGGCGAGGTCGATACCTGGACCTTCGCGGCCGTGCGCGGTGATACCGTGGCGCTGCGCATCGGGGAGGTGTTCGAGAGCGAAGTGGATCCGCGCTTTTCTCCCTGGATCCGGCTGGAGGGTCCGGACGGCACGCAGCTCGGCTCCGGGTTCGGAGTCCTGACCGGGTCGATCGACGTGACGGCGGTAACCACCGGGACGTACACCGTGCGGGTGGCGGATGGCAGTTCCACGAAGAAGGCGATGGGCGCCTACCGGTTGCACCTGATCCGGAGTCCCGGCGTGCTCGGCGTCGCCGAGGGTGACGAGGGCGGTGTCTTGGTGTCCGGCGCGAATCATACGGGTCGGATTCATCTCGGTGATCTCGACGGCTGGACCTTCGAGGCGGCGAAGGGAGACCGCTATTTGCTGGCCATCGGGGAGATGTTCGAGGGGGAGACCGATCCGGGATTCTCGCCTTGGATCCGGTTACGCGGTCCGGATGGCGAACAACTCGGCAGCGCGTTTGGCACCCTGACCGGGGTGATGGAGGGCACGGCCCCACTTACGGGGACCTACACGGTCATCGTCAGCGACGGGAGCAACGGTCGCGATGCCACCGGCCTGTACCGGCTGACGTGGGTGAAGGTCCCGGGCTCGTTTGAAGTGCCCGCCGGAGACGACGGCGGTCCGATGAGCAACGGACTCAATCACGCGGGTCGGATTCATTTGGGCGATCTGGATCCGTGGACCTTCTCCGGCGCCAAGGGGGATGCGGTGTCGCTGCGGATCGGGGAGGTCTTCGAAGGCGAGGTGGATCCCGGGTTCGCGCCCTGGATCCGGCTGGTGGGCCCCGACGGAGCCCAGGTGGGATCTGGATTCGGAGCGCTGGTGGGAGGCATTGATACCACGTTGCCTCTTACGGGGACGTACACGGTGGTGGTGGCGGACGGCAGCAACGGCCGGGACGCCACCGGACTCTATCGCCTGACAGTGGTGCGTTCTCCGGCGGTGTTCGAAGTCGCGGCCGGCGACGAAGGCGGGTCCCTGACCAACGGTTGGCGGCACACCGGGCGCATCCACCTGGGGGACCAGGATGCGTGGTCCTTCAACGCCACCCAGGGGGACAGCATCCTCGTGACCGTGGGCGAGGTGTCCCTCAGCGAGGTGGATCCGGGTTTCTCTCCCTGGATCCGGTTGCGTGGGCCGGACGGACAACAGCTGGGATCCGGCTTTGGCGTGCGGGCGGGTGTGGTCGAGGTCGAGGCCCCGTTGTCCGGCACCTACACCGTGATCGTCGCCGATGGCAGCAACGGTCGGGACGCGCAAGGAGCTTATCAACTCACGCTGGGCCTCGTGCCGGAGCGTTATCGCACCACGCCTGGGGACGAGGGCGGCGTCGTGCCGATCGAAGGTTCATCCACCGGCAATCTGGAGCTGGGCGATGTGGATCTCTGGACGATCGGAGCCGATGCGGGTCAGCGGATCCAAATCCAAGTGCGAGAGACGGTCAGCGGCTCTGCACTGACGCCCTGGTTCAAACTCTATGGGACTGACGGTACGATGTTGCGTTCGGTCTTCCATGCCAGCGCGGCGGAGTTCGAGTTCGTGGCGGCGGAGCACGGATTGCATACGCTCATCGTTCGCGATGGTTCCAATGGTCGGGATGCCACGGGGGGGTATGAGCTCACGGTGACAGGCTTGCGCGCGCAGGGGGATCGGCTGCGCATACGGCGCATGGACCCCGCGGCGACTCAGGTTCGGGTCACGTGGCCCACGGATCTGAGCGTGGAAGGTTTTCGCTTGGTTTCGAACCCGGTGTTAAGCGCGGAGGGTTGGGCGCCAGTGGTGATCGCCACCGAGGACAACGGCTTGAACGTGCACGGGGTGTTGCCGGTGAGGCCGGAGACCACGTTCCTGCAATTGGAAAAGCCGTAGTCGCGGACGTGAGTCCGCGCTGGATGGCGTTGGCGAGTGGGGTGAGCGGGAACGATCGAGTGAGCGCCGTCTGCACGACGGCGGCTACGGAAACGCGAAGTAGCCGCGGACGTGAAGTCCGCGCTGGAAGGCGTTGGCGAACGGGGTGAGCGGGAGCGGGCGAGAGAGCGCCGTCTGACGACGGCGGCTACGGAAACGCGAAGTAGCCGCGGACGTGAAGTCCGCGCTGAATGGCGTTGGCGAAGGGGGTGA
>JADLFD010000439.1 GCA_020845805.1 Verrucomicrobiales bacterium
GACAACCTGTACGGCTGCCGCGAGTCGCTGGCGGACGGGTTGAAGCGCGCGACGGACGTGATGATCGCGGGCAAGGTGGCGGTGGTGTGCGGTTACGGCGACGTGGGCAAGGGCAGCGCGCATTCGCTTCGCGCCTATGGCGCCCGCGTGATTGTCACCGAAATCGACCCCATCAACGCGCTGCAGGCGGCGATGGAAGGTTTCGAGGTCAACACCGTGGACTCCACGCTGGGCGTGGGTGACATCTACGTCACCACCACGGGCAACAAGGACATCATCACGCTGGAGCACATCCTGCAGATGAAGGACCAGGCGATCGTCTGCAACATCGGGCACTTCGACAACGAGATCCAGGTGGAGCGTTTGAAGACGCACCGGGGCGTGCGGGTGGAGAACATCAAGCCGCAGTACGACCGGTACTATCTCCCGGGCAATCGCAGCATCTACCTGCTCGCCGAGGGGCGACTGGTGAACCTCGGCTGCGCCACCGGCCATCCGAGTTTCGTGATGTCGAACTCGTTCACCAACCAGACCCTGGCGCAGCTCGATCTCTGGCAGAACCGCGACAAGTACAAGCGCACGGTGTACCGGCTTCCCAAGAAGCTCGACGAGGAAGTGGCGCGCCTGCATCTGGAGAAGATCGGCGTGAAGCTGACCAAGCTTTCCAAGTCCCAGGCGGACTACCTCGGGATTCCGGTCGAAGGCCCGTACAAGCCCGAGCACTACCGGTACTAGGTGGCGCGGGGCCTCCCGCACGCGCGTGGGTCCGGAGCGAATCGAATCTGAAGGCGCAGCGGACGGCGAAAGCCGTCCGCTGTTTTGTTTGCGGTGCGGGTTGGCGCTGGTGTTGGGTTGGTGCGCACGAGAACCGCGCCTGCCCCCGGCATCGGGGAGGTGGTTCCCACGCCCGCGGGTTGGTGAGTGGTGGTGATCTAAAGCCCATGAATTTATCCCCCGAATCCGGATCGCTTGGTCCGACCACGGAGGGGCCCAAGGCCCCGACACCCGAAGGGGCGCGACGCCGTTCCCTCCGCCCGACGGTCCTGAGCAAGCCAGGGGTGGCTGAGACCGCGCGGCCCTCGACCGCGTTCTCGTTCGAGTTGATGCCGCAGCAGATTGCGCGGCATCTGTCGCGCTTCGTGATCGGTCAGACCGAGGCGAAAAAAGTGCTGAGTGTCGCCCTGTGCGATCATTTCCAGCACGTGCGCATGGTGTTGGAGGGCAAGCCGGCGCCGTACTATCAGAAGCAGAACGTGCTGCTGCTGGGGCCAACCGGCGTAGGGAAGACCCATCTCATCCGGTCCGCAGCGGAACTGATTGGCGTGCCGTTCGTGAAGGCCGATGCGACGAAGTTCAGCGAGACCGGCTATGTGGGTGGCGACGTCGATGATCTCGTGCGCGACCTGGTGCGGCGGGCGGGCGGGGATGTCCGCAAGGCGGAGAACGGGATCATCTACCTCGACGAAGTGGACAAGCTGGCCACCCGCGAACCGGGCATGGGAAGGGACGTCTCCGGTCGCGGCGTGCAGACCAACCTGCTCAAGCTGATGGAGGACGCCGAGGTTCCGCTGGTCTCGCCCAACGATGTCACCGGGCAACTGCAGTCCGCCATGGCCGCCATGCGCGGCGGGACGCCGTCCCCTGAGACCGTCAACACCCGGCACGTCCTGTTCATCGTCAGCGGTGCGTTTTCGGGGTTGGACCGCCTGATCCGGCTGCGGCTGGCCGCGGCCCGGCCGCCGGTGCGCGCGGACCGCTGGTCCGTGGACCAGTGTTTGCAGCAAGTGCTCACGACGGATCTGGTCGGGTACGGGCTCGAGCCTGAGTTCATCGGGCGACTCCCGGTGCGCGTGGCCTGTCACGGGCTGGATTCCGAGGACCTGTTCAACGTGCTGCGCCGGAGTGAGAGCAGTTTGATTCACCAGTACGAGCGCGCCTTTGCGGCCTACGGCATCACGGTGGTGTTCCAGGACGCGGGCCTGCGGCGGTTGGCGGCGCTGGCGGCCGGGGAGGGAACCGGTGCCCGCGGACTCATGACCGTGTGCGAGCGGGTGTTCCGGGATTTCAAGTTCCGCCTCCCCTCGTCGCGCGTCCGGGAATTCGAAGTGACGGCCCGCCTGGTGGACAATCCGGCGGCAGAACTGCGCCGGTTGCTGGGACGCCGTGCGGCGTGAGAGTCGGACCGTGGTGTCGGTGACGGTGAAGAAGGTTGCGGTGGTGGATGCTCGCGGCACTCGACGCGCGCGCGAGCGCGTGGCAAACACTCCCGTCGCTCAGGGATGTCTGAGCGGCTAGATTCACCCATCCATGAACGCGTTTCGTCTGGTCGCCGCCATCGGCATCCTTCTGGTCACCCCTGGATTGGCTCAGGAAGCATTGAAGATTCGGCCGGCGGTTGAGTTGGAGTTTCCGACCGTGGCGCAGGCCCTCCAGCAGGTGGAGGCTTCGTCGGACCTGATCACCTGGCGCGTGCACACGGCGGCCGCCCTGGGAGATGGGCAGCCGCGGCGTCTGCTGGCATCAGCTGGGGGGGGAACCGAGTTTTATCGCGTGTCGACCGTGGCGGTGCGGGATTTGAACGCACTGCTCGAACCCATTCGAGCGGCGAACAGGGTGCCGGCCCTGGCGTGCGCGGTGATCCTTTCCAACCAGGTGGTCGGCCTCGGTGCGGTGGGGCAGCGCCGATTCGGCACCACCAACGCCCCGGTCACCCTGGCGGACCGCTGGCATCACGGGTCGCTGACCAAGTCGATGACGGCCACGCTGGCAGCGGTGTTGGTGCGCGAGGGACGAATTCAATGGACCACCACGCTGGCCGACGTGTTCCCGGAGCGGGCGGCGTCCATGAATCCCGCATGGCGCACGGTGACGTTGGACTGGCTATGCTCGAACCGGAGTGGTGCGCCCGAAAATTTGACCGCCAACGGGCTCTGGCAGGAGCTCTGGGATTTCAAAGGACTCCCGCGGGACGGCCGACGGCTTTTGATGCAGCGCGTGACGGCACGGGCGCCGAACGCCACGCCCGGAACCCGCTACGAGTACTCGAACGCCGGGTTTTCCATGGCGGGTCACATGCTGGAGACCGTCATGAACCGACCCTGGGAAGACCTGTTGACCGAGAAAGTGTTCGTCCCCCTGGGCATGAGTTCGGCGGGATTCGGCGTCCCGGCCTCGCCAAGGTACATCGACCAACCCTGGGGGCATCAATGGCTGAATGGTGCGGCGTCGCCGGTCGAGCCCGGGCTGAACGCGGACAACCCTCCCGCCATCGGTCCGGCGGGAACGGTGCATTGCAGCATCCTGGATCTCGGGCGATACGCCGCGTTCCACGTGGCGGTGCACAACGCCGACACGGAGTTGCTACCGATGGCGGCCGGGAAGCGTTTGCATACGGCGGTGCCGGACAACGCCAGCTACGCCTACGGGTGGAACGAGGTGGACCGCCCCTGGGCCGCGCCAGGCAAGGCCTACACGCACAGCGGCTCGAATCTCATGTGGTTTTCCGTGATCTGGTTTGCTCCGGCACGCGGGTTTGCCGTCGTGGCCCTCTGCAATGTGGCTTCGAGCACCGCGACCAATCCGGGGGCAGCCGCCACCGACCAGGTGGCGGGCCGGATGATTCAGGAATTTCTAAAATAGACTGCCGGATATGATACCTACGACCAAGCAGGTGGGAATTCGGGCCTGGGCCTGGCTCAGCATCTTCTGGGTGGCGTGCTGCGCCATCGGGACGGTGCAGGGGCAGGCCCCGGGCATGCCCGGCGGCAATGTCGGCTTCAACGCCGCCGTCGCCGAGTTGTTCAAAGGCGTCCCGGCCTTCTCGGCCTCGGTGGACACCGCGATGACCAACAAGACGGACAAATCGCGCGTCACGGTGCCGATGAAGATGTTCAAAAGCCGCGACCGATTTCGCATCGAGGTGGATCTGGTGCAGATGAAGGGCTCGAGCATCGCGCTGCAGGGCCTGGCTGGCATGCAGAACATCGGCATGTCGCGCATGAACAGTCTCGTGCTTCCCAACGAGAAGGGCATGTTGATCCTGTTCCCGGATATCAAGAGCTACACCCGCATCCCGCTCTCGGAAATGGACCTGCCTTCCGCGGGTTTCAAGGTGACCAAGAAACCGTCCGGGAAGGACACGC
>JADLFD010000440.1 GCA_020845805.1 Verrucomicrobiales bacterium
CTGCGCCACGCGCAGCGATGCCTCCCACCCGATCCACCCCCGCCGGCGGTTCATACGCCTTCAAGTCTCCTCCCCGAGTGTCGACCAGACACACCCCCTGCCCCTGCTTCCGGCGTACCACGTGAATCCCTGACTCCGAACCGAACCGGGCCAGAAATAGTTCTCCCCGCAGGTGCATCGCGATCCCGAGCAACTTCTCAGGAGGCGACCGAAACAGGTCGGCCATCTTCTTCGGAACTTCACGCAGGAGCTTGGCTGCTCTCGACCTCCCCCCCGGCGGCGGGCAAAACGTCTCGCACCCCACCACCACACCCAACTCCTCCCCCATTGCGTGGTAAGCCCGCGCGAGGTCCAGCATCACCGCCCGATCCTCGCCGAACACCGCCACGATCACATCATCGGGCTGCTCCTGCTGATACCGGAACACCTCCCGCGCCAGGGCATCCAACTCCGCATTCCTCTCGCCCACCACACTCAAGCCGGCCTCGTCCGCCATCGCCTCGCGCTGATACACCGCCACCAGGGCGTCCGTCTCCGCCTGCTCCACCCGCGCCACAAGGTCCCGCACCCGCCGGAGGCACTCCCGAAGCTTCGGGAGCCGGGCCCGCCGCGCCTGGAATTCCGGCGTCGTCACCCCCGCACGCTTGAGCCGCCGTTCCAAGGCCTCCAGCAGCGCCGCCTCGTCCTCGATTCGCCCGACCGCCGCACCGCGGCTCATTCGGCTCACCCGACGCCGCAAGGTCACCCAACGCTGGACCGCTTCCCCCACGCTCCCTCCCTCCTGCTCAGCATTCCCTTCCGAACGCGCCCGTACCTGGACCCGCACCCGGCCCGCTTCCACCCCCACGCGCACCACCAGAGGCGTGCCTTCCTGATACTGGTTCAACGCTTCCGCCAGCGGTACCAGCAACTCCCGCTCCATCACGCGCTTCAACGGCCGCGCCCCGTACTGCTCGCTGTACCCGCGCGAGACCAGGTGCTCCGCCACCTCCGAGCCAAGTTCCCAGTCGAGGGCGCGCAACCGCACGCCGTCCCGCTGCCGCAACATCTCCAACTGCCGGCGCGCAATCGTCAGTACCACGGCCGGCGTCAACGCTCGGAACGGCACCAACGCGTCGAGCCGATTGAAGATCTCCGGCCGGAGGAATCGGCGCACGGCATCGGCGAAGTGAGCCCCTCCTGCCGTTTCCTTCGGTCCGCCCCCGGTCGCGGCCCCAAACCCGGTGGGCCCGCGCCGAAGCGATTCCGCGCCCAGGTTCGAGGTCATCACGATCACGCTGTTGCAGAAGTCCGCCACGCGCCCCGCAGCATCCGTCAACCGGCCGTCCCCCAGGATCTGCAGCAGGAGGTCGAAGAAACTGCGATCGGCTTTTTCAAACTCGTCCAGGAGCACCACGCTGAACGGCTGCTCGCGAATGCGTGCCGTGAGCAACCCCTCGCCACGGCCCGCCAGCGGTCCACCCATCAATCGCTGCACCGCCAGCGGGTCGCTGAATTCGTTCAAATCAAAGCGCACCAGGCGTGAAGCGTCGCCAAACAGGAATCCCGCCAGAGCCTTCGCCATCTCGGTCTTGCCCGTTCCCGTCGGGCCCACGAACAGGAAGGATCCCAGCGGCTTCCGGGGACGCGCGAGTCGCGCCTTGATCATCACCAGCAGATCCACCACGCGATCGACCGCCTCCGGCTGACCGACCACGCGCCCCGCAAACCACTCCCGCGTCGCCTCCAAATCCAGGGGCACGCGGTCGTCCAAAAGCACCGCCGGAAGGCCCGTCTCCCGCGAGAACGCCGCCGTCACCTGCGCCTCCTCCAACTGACGCTCAGGAAAACGGTCGGCGAGCAGGTTACGCAGAAACCGCAGCGGCCGCCCCGGATTCGCCGAGTACGTGGCATAGCGCTGGTGCAACTCGTGCAAACGGGACAACGCCACCAGATTGGCCGCCGGGTCGCGCACCTCCCGGCCCGCCGCGGCAGCCAACACCTGGGCGAGGATCGACCGCGTTTGCTCCGAAGTCCGTTCCGCCATCACCACCCGTTGAAAGGCATCCAGCAATTGCGGCTCCCTCCGCTCGATACTGCCCACCTGCTCCGGAGTGCACTCCGCAATCGCCAGCACCTCGCCGCGCGCCAGCCACGGACGCAGAAAACTTCCCACACTCTGCTCTCCGCGGGAGGCGCGCCCCACTTCCAACAGTTCCTCGAGATGGTTCAGATGCAGGATGGATGGACTGCGCGACAGTTCCCGGCACAGGCCCTGACACCGCTCCTGCCACATTCCGTAACCGATCGGTCCGGACATCAGCCGCGCCCCCGTCGTCGACCAGAAGGCGGTCTGGGCAAAACCAAACTCCCGCCTCCGCCGCGCCAGTTCGCGCACCAACGCGGTCTTCCCCGACCCCGGGGCTCCCACCAGCAGCACACTGCGCCGATGCGGACCGGACAACACTTCCGCCAGCCGCAACAACTCCGACTCCAGCTCGAACGCAGGCTCCACCGTGGCCTCCGATTCCGCGACCAAACGCCCCACGTCACCGGGACGCGGCAGGCGCGGACCCAGTTCATCCGCCAGCTTCATCAACACCGAGGTCTTCTCCTCCCCACCCGCCCCCGCGGCAGCCACCTGCACGAGCGTCTTCCTCTGAACGGAAACCTCCGACGCCCCAAGCCGCAACGCCTCCACCCGCGACCACTCCGCCAAGGTGCGCAAGGTGACACGCCGCCCCCGCCCGCCCAGCAGAAGTCGTACGTGCTCCTCAATGCGCCCCGGAATCGCCTCGGGACGCGTGGCGAACACATGCACGCCCAGGCCGGGAACCACCGCGTGATGCCACTCCCCCTCACTCCATCGCACAAAGTGGACCCGCAATGCCACCGGTTGCTCCCAGTCCGGGGTCCGCGGCGGAGGGCGAAACTCCACGTCCACCACCCCCGGCTCCACCGCCACCCCGAGCCGTCGGCGGTGCAGGGACAACGCCGGCGCCAGTTCCGGATTCTCGAGCAAGGCCTTCGCCTTCGTCTGCAGGCAGGCGCGCGCCTTTCGATCCGTTTCGTCGAACGCCGAGATCTCGGGAAACCCAACGGCTTCGCACAGTTCCCCTCCGTCCGTGAACACCCTCGCCACGGTCACCAACTGGAACACATCGTGAGCCATCGCTGGCATCCACCCTCAACGCATCACCACATACTCGCGATCAAAGACTGCACGCGCCGATCCCGGCGCCGCACCCGCCGTCCCCTCCGCCGGTTCCGCGCGGGGAACGAGGGCCACCTGAAACGCTCCCGCCCTGAGCAACGCTTCGTACCCGGGAAGCGCCGGAGAAACCACCAGCACCTTGGCCTTCCCCTTCCCCGCCTCGGCCAATTCCGCCTCTCCCATCGGTGGAAAGGGCAGGAACAACACGAAACCGGTCGCCCCGGCATGACGCGCCCGAATCGCCACGTACTGGCTCGGAGGCACCGCTCCCCCGGTCTGCATGCGCGTCATGGGATCCATGGCCACCACCTCGGTCGCCTCGAGCTCCACGCCCTGGTGCCGCCCCAGTTCCTTCCGGAACGCGGCCACCTGTCCCTCCTGCACCGGGTCCCCTTCGGGTCCGGGATCAGGCACGATCAACACCAGACGCCCGCTCCCCCCCACCATCGCCGCGGCCTCCTCGGCGGCCACCGTTCCCAGCGCCTGATACGGCCCCATGTTGATGGGTGGCCCCGAGAAGACGCCGCTCATCATCCACGCCGCCACGCCCAGCAACACCACCGCCAACCCCAGTTGAGCCCACGTCTTCGTGTTCATTCCTTGTCCCACATCCAGCGTGGATCGTAACGGTCGTTGCCCCCCAGCCATCCCGACCCCGTCGCGGAACGCCCCTCCGCGTCAGTGCCCGGGAAGAACTGCAATCCCAGTGTGCGCGGCCGCTGTGCGGCAGCGTGACCATCCGCAAAACCCATGTTGCAGCGGCGCCCATGCCGGCCCACCGGCCGTTGCGCGTCCGAATCGTAATACCCACGGTTGGTCGGCGTCCGCCAATACAGGAACGCCGACCCCTTCTTCTCCACCCACTGGTCGGGATCCTTCTCCCGGGTGTTGATGATCAGGCCGGAGTCCGCCATCGGCACCGATTCGCTCGGGCGCTTCACGCTCGCCAGCTTCGGACGCGACTGATCGCTCCAGGCGGTGAGCTCGGGGTGGTTCATCGCTATGCCAAAGCCGTTCTTCTCCGAGGGGCACGCGATGATGTTGGTACCCTGCAAGGAACCGCGCATGAGATCCACCCACCACGTCACCTCACCAGGAAACAGGGAGTTGGTCGGCGCACGCTGAAACAAATACAGCGTCACCATGTTGTCGTCGTTGTCGTCGCCGTAGAGCGCGTACCCCAACGCGATCTGGCGCAGGTTGTTCAGGCACTTCGTCCCCCGCGCACGCTCCTTCGCCGAGGCCAGCGCCGGCAGGAGCATGCTGGCCAAGATCGCGATGATAGCGATGACCACCAACAGCTCGATCAAAGTGAAACCGGTTCGCGATCTTCGGAACCGGGCATGGACAGGGTGCGGGGGCATGGCAGTCGAGGGAGTCTGCCGCGCACGCTAGAAGCTGACGTGAGCGAGTCAATCCCCGTCACAGGACCCCACTCGCTTTTCAGACGGGCTCAGCCTTTCCGCACCATATCCACCGTCACGGTCTCAGTCTCGATCCGGGGCGGACGGAAGGCCGATTCGTTGGTGGTCGAGTTCGACCAGCGGATGTTCACCGAGCGCACCCCCACCTGAGCCTGCACCGGCGGGACCGTGCCCGTGTCCACCGAGATACCCATGTAGAGCCCGATGGTCCCCGTGGAAGAAGAGGTTGAACCCGCGGGACACTCCCGATCCTTCGGATAGCTGTCCTTGCACTCGTAATTGAGTTGGGTCCGCTCCGTGTACGTGATGTGGCGCCCCGGCACGTCCGGCGCCGCGCCCCCGTCGATTCCCAGCGAAGTAAAAGCGCCGTTCTCCAACCGCAACACAATCGTGCCCACACCGTGGAAGTGTTCGGCGTCGTTCCGTCTGGTAAGGGTATGCATGATCACGTCGCTGTCCGGCGCATCCTGCTTGATCCGTTCATCCAAGAACTCGGACAGAAAAAATCTTCCGCCGGTGGCGATATTCCACGACTGCACCCGCCGGCCGCCCACGGTGAAGTTCCGCTCCGAGACCACGCGCTGGATGGTCCCCTGATAGATTTCCCTTCTCTCGTCGTCCCAGGTGCGCGTGCGAACCCCCTCCACGAGTGTTCCCGCCACGGTCGTGACGCGCTGGATCTTCACCGTGCCTTCCCAGGGCCCAAAACAGGGTCCCGATTCCAGGCGCGCCAGAATCTCGGCATCCGATCCCAGCGCGCAGCCCTGGGCATCCGAACGGCCCGTGATGGCGGAGCTGTCGGAGAGCAGATCCTTCATCCCGACCAACAGGGCCGAACCCGAGACCCCGAACTCGTTCTCGCAGCGGTCGATCAACTCCCGGGCGCACCGACAGCGTACCTCGCGCGCCAGCTTCTGCAGGGTGTCCCAGAACGGACTCTGCTCCTCCGACTGGCCGGTTTCCTTCGCCCATTCCCGGGCCAGCTTCTCCAGGTCGAACATCACCACCGCACGGCCGATGGCGCAGTTGCGCGCCGCGGCTCCCTCATACGGTTTCACCGCCGTACGGTAAATCTCCTCGAGCATCTTCAGCCGGCTGGCCCGCTGCCGCACCTGCGCTGCATCCGCCGTGATCCGACCTTTGACTTTGTCCCGTGCAATCGTTTCCTGGCGGCGCGCGTTGCGGTCCACCGCCGCGTTCCTCGCCTGCTGGGAACCTTCCCAGGCCTGGTCAAACGTGGGCGCCCC
>JADLFD010000441.1 GCA_020845805.1 Verrucomicrobiales bacterium
CCGTCCTCGTCGTCCGGGACGCCGAGCGAGTCATCGCCATTGGCGAAGAGGGTGGGCTGCCCGTCGGGTTCGAGATCCACGCGATTACCGAAATACAGTCCGGCATCGGGCAGGTGGCGTGGTCCGTCATTGGCCTGAAGGGTCTGGTAGGAATCCGGCGCGTCGCCGAAGTCGCGGGTTGAGTCGCCGGGTTCGCCACCGCCCCCACCCCCTCCGGTCGTGGTGATTTCGATACGATAGTCCTCCACCTCCCCGTCTTCTGTGCCGGCACCGTCGAAGCCCGGATAGTTGTCGCGATAGAGGCGGAACCGCGTTGAGGTGAAGCCGATCACCGCGTTGGCCGGGACCGTGTTGGTAAAGAGATTGATGCCGCGCGCCAGCTGGTAGTGAGTGATGATGCGATCCCCGGCCTCGGCCCAACTGTTATTGGCGCTCCAGTCGATCCAGGCCGAGAGACGCCCCGGAGCCGTCCCTGCCGGCGCGGCGTGAGTGACCTGGACTCGAAAGGGCTGCCCGGGCACCACGGGGTCGAGGAAGATCACGCCGTCTTCATCCGCGCCATCCGCCGTCGCCGTGGTGTTCTGCTGCGTTCCATTGTCGGCATCGATCAAGCCACCCAGCACGAAACCGGGATACACCAACTGGGAGGCGCCGTTGTGGGCCAGGGTGGTGGGATAGAGCGGGTCCTGGGCGTCGCCATAGTCGAGGTTGCTGGTGCCTCCCCCGCCTCCGCTGGTCGTTTTGGCTAGGCTCGCGGGGTCGCTGGTGGAACTGCCCGCAGCGTTGCTGACCACGACGTCGTAGGTACCAAAGTCAACCTCAGTCAGCCGCGGCAGATTCAGCGAGACGCCGGTCGCACCGGGAATGGCCACGCCATTGCGGCGCCATTGATAACTCAAGGGGCCTGATCCATTGGCCCCCACCGTCAGCACGATGCTGGCCTCGGGAGCGGCGGTCTGACTCTGGGGATGCACCACGATGGAGGGCGGGAGCGTGGAGTTCAGGCCTGTCAGCGTGCGCAAGTCGATGGCGTTGGGCAGGTATTCGGTCTGGAAATACCGGTTGGGGTGCACTTGGAGGCTGGGGGTCCGCGCAAACCGACCACTCACGGTTCCGGAGGCGGAGATCACTCGGAAGCGCGCCTCAGCGGCAGGCACGAACTCGCCCAGCAACCGGGTAACCAACGTCCCGCCCTGCAGCGTCGCCGTGCCATTCTCGATAACCACGGCGTCATGCCCGGTTCCGACGCCCGCGGTACTGGCCACTTCGATTTCGAGGCCGCCGGTATCCGCCTGCACGAAGTTTCCAGTCACCAAAAGCCGACCCGGCGAGGCGCCCGGGGCCAGGAGACCGGCATTGGTGAAGGGACCGCCCGCCATGGACACCCCCCCCGCACCGATCAAACGTCCGCCCTGCGCGTTGAGGAGCGAACTTCCGACCACTGAGAGCACCTTCCCGCCCAGATCAAGGCGAGCAGAATTGATGTGCTGCGCTCCAGAGGCCGCGAGAGTGAGATCATGGTTCAGGACAATCCGTCCCTGATTGCGCAAGGCGGCGGCAATGGAACGTACGCCGGCATTGTCCGGCACGGAGACGATCAGCCCTGCCTCCCCGTTCACGAGGAGGCCGTTGGCGGAGGTGAGGGTCGTCGTACGATCCGGCCGCAACGATTCGAGCAGGATGGTGCCCCCGTTGACGACATTGCTAAGGAACAACAGGCGACCGTTGGCACCGATGTCGCTGATGACGCGCAGAACCAGATTCGGGAGGTTGTTGGTGGCCAGGACCGACCCCCCGCCGAAGAGACGCAATTCCACCGGCTCCGGTGTGACGCGCGTCGGAACAATCCGCGCGTCCTGGAACACGACGTCCCCGCTCACGCTCCCACCGTCGGATTGATAAGTCCCGGTCACTGCCAGCGTGATACCGGTGGCACGGACCTGTCCTTGATTGATGAGTGTTCCATTGAGGTTGCGACCGCCCCCCGCGCCGACGACGGCTTCGATCACTCCCGAAGGTGCGTTGGTGAATCCCGCGCCGAACTCCAGGCGTGAGGTGCGATCACTGCGCGACGAAGATAGTTGAATCTGCCCGACGTTCACCGCTCCCGGCAGCGTGGAGACCGTGGTTTGGTTCCCCACGTCGGTATCGAGCAGCAGGGTCATGGTCGAACTGCCGTTGCCGACCAGAGTGCTGGCGGTACCGAGCAATCGCAGGGTGGCGTTGTTGGCGAACGTCGCCGCGACGAACGTGGCGGCGTTATACAGGCGGAGGTCGCCCGACAACCCGCCCCCGGATATCTCCACGCGCCCCTCGTCCACCCCCATGGACCCGTCGACGGTCACGGCGCCTGACGCTGCGGAGAAGACCTGGCCGCGGTTCGCCACAACAAGGTGAATGCCGGCATCGACCGTCAGCTGCCCGCGGTTGGTGAGCCGTCCTTCAATACGTCGCTGTCCGCCGTTGGTGCTCACCACGCGGAGGAGTCCCCGGTTTTCGAGGTGGAAGGCATTGAGTTGCAGCGCGCTCACCCGATCCGACCTCAGGCTCTCGAGCAGGATGGCGCCGGAATTGATCAGGTTGGTGTTGAACATCAGACGGCCGTTGGCGCCGATATCGCTGATGACGCGGAGTCGCAGGTTGGCGGGAATCTGCGTGGACTCAAAACTCGTGGCGCCGTACAGGGCGAGCGCCGTGGTCTCCGCCGGCGGGCGGGACGAGAGGATCCGGGCTCCGAGGAAGCGGACATCCCCGGTCACCCGGCCCCCATCGGAATGGTACGTCCCTTCGAAAGCGAACGTGGTGTCTGGTGCCGAAAGCAGGCCTTGATTGACCAGCGTGCCGTTGATGGACCGGCTCCCTCCGGCGTCTCGCTGCGCCTCGATGACCCCGGAGGGGGCGTTGGTGAAACCGGCCCCGATCGCGAGCAAGACCGCACGATCGCTACGGGAGGAGCCGAGCACGATGCGGCCCAGGTTGACCGCTCCGGGCGCGGTGGTGAGGGTCACATTGTTGGCGATGTCGGTATCAAGGGCCAGGGTCGCCGCAGGGCTGGCGTTGCCGATCAGGCTACTGGCCACACCCACGAGTCGCAGGGTGGCAGGACTGGTCCAGGAGGCGTCGACCACTGTGGCGGCATTGAAGGCCCGCACGTCACCAGCCAGGAGCCCGCCGGACAGCTGCACACGCCCCGCCTCGATGAGGAGGAGTCCGTTGGCATCGATGCGTCCCTCGAGCGCGGAGAACACCCGTCCGTCGTTGGCGACATTCAGCGTGATCCCACTTTCCACCAGGATTCGGCCCCGATTGGAGATGCCCCCGTTGAGCCGGCGCCCGCCGGAGTTGGCGGCCGTGACCCAGAGAAGTCCTCGATTATCGAGCCCTCCGGCCCCCGTGAGGGCCAGCGTGCTGTTCCGATCGGAACGCTCGCTCTCCAATCGGATAATCCCGCGATTCAGGAACGTGCCGGAAACGGTCAGCACGGAATTCACGGTGATATCCGTGGTGAGGCGCAGGGTGGCGGTGCTGTCGACAGAGCGGACCGAGAAGGCCCCGAGCACCCGCACCACGAGGTTGGTGCTTTCGCCGGCGATCCGGACGTCATCTCCGGCGGCAGGGAGTCGGCCTCCCTCCCAGTTGGAGGGGGCAGACCAGTCGTGAGTTCCGGTTAGCGGCCCAACCCACGAGACGGTCGCGGCGCGCACCGGAATGCCGAGCCACGTGGCCAATGTCAGAACGCCCAGCCACTGCCATCCCCACCCCCTGCCCAGGGTCGCCCGCGGCCACTCGCGCGGCGGCGCGCTGTCGCCATGGGCCACGCCGGGTTCTCGGGTTCCCCGGGGGCGCGCGGGGCCGTGACGGTGGAGCAGCGGTTTCATGGGATCTTCCAGAATGGGTTGGTGCGTGACGCGCCGGCTCCAAGGAACTCGGACCCAGGCGGGGCACGTTGGGCGAACAAGAGGGCTCCCATGGCGCCACGGCCCGGGACGAGGAACCGACCCGGACCGACCGTGGCGGGGGCAATGAAATTGGTTCCCGAACCGCCGATCACCGCCTCGAAGGCGCGGGCGTTGCCGAGCTCCAGGGTGAGGAAGGAATTCACCACCTGCGGCGCGGTGGAGCGGAGGGAGAACGGGCTGCCGGCGGTGCC
>JADLFD010000442.1 GCA_020845805.1 Verrucomicrobiales bacterium
ATCGTCACCGTCAGCGCCGATCGTAACCTGAGCCTGTGGAACCAGGCCGGCACCGAAGTCATCCGCACCTTCACCGGGATCACCAACCCCACCGGGATTGTCCTCGATGCCTGGCTCCCGAATGAAACCACTCTCGCCGCCATCGCCAACGACGGACGCGTGCGCCTGTGGAACCTGGGCACCGCCCAGTTGCTCAAGGTGTCGGAAGGCGAGCCGACGATAGCCGCGTCGGGCGTGGCCAACGATCACCTGGTCCTCACCGGCAACCTCGACGCCGAAGTGCACGTGCGTCAGCTGCCCGGCGGCGACCCCGTGCGGGTCTTCCGCGGTCATACCACGTCCACCCACTCGGGGGTCGCGTTCTCCCCGGATGGTCACCTGGTGCTGAGCGGTGGCGTGGAGCGATCCATACGTCTGTGGGATCGCGATACCGGCGCTCAAATCCGATCCTTCACCGCCTCCCCGGCGGGGACCATGGCAGCGGAGTTCTCCGAGGATGGTTCGCTGGTGCTCGGCACCATGGGGTTGCCTGAACCCGGCGTGCGCCTCTGGAGCATCACCACCGGCGAAGTGGCCCGCGACTTCCGCTGGACAGCGAGCTGGCCCACCGCCGCCACCCTGTCGCGCGACGGCACCCGCGTCGCCGCCGGCGCGCAAGACCAGCGAGTCCGCGTCTTCGACGTCCAGTCGGGAGCCGTGACGCGAGACCTGCGTGTCACTGGATGGCCTTCCCGACTCGCCTTCGCACCGACCCGCCCATGGCTGGTCGTCGGATCCACCGATTCCACCGTCACGGTACTCAACCTCGAAAACGGACAGACGCGGCACGAGATCACCTTCAATGCTGGCGCCGTGACAGCCCTCCAGTTCACTGCCGGATCCGAAGCGCTACTGGTCGCCTGGCAGGACGGATTGGTGCGCCTCTACGACACCGAACGATTCGAAGTGCAACGCGAGTTCGTCTCTCGCAGCGGCTTTCTGGATGCCGCAGCCCTCTCCCCGGATGGAGCCACACTGCTCACGGGGGAAAGCTTCCCCTCGTTCACCGCCACGCTCTGGGATGTGGCCACCAGCAAAGTGTTGCGAACCTTTACCGAGAACCGTTGGGCCCCCGCTGCGGTAGCTTTCAGCCGTGACGGACGCAGCGTCCTGATCGGTTCCGACACAGTTCGCGAATGGTCGATCGCCGACCTCGCCCCCCGCATCGGGGTCGTACGACTCCCGGACCGCATCGAAGTCTCCTGGAATCGCGGAACGCTGGAACGGGCCACCCACCCCCTGGGCCCCTGGGAATCCGTTCCGGGCGCGACCAGTCCCTGGACCACCTCCACCTCCACCTCCGGCCCACAGTCCATCGAACTCTTCCGCATCGCACCCGCGCTCAAGTCGATGGTGACGCCGGGGTCTCGCCGCTAGTGCCCCGCCGAAGCGCCGCCTCTGCCTGGGGCTAGGATCCAGGCAGAGGCGACAGATCCAAGCCCTCAAGCGTCTCCCCGTTTCTCAAGTCTCAAGAGCGGGACGGTCGGTTCCCACGATCGAACCCACGAAGGGATCGACCCCGGTTTCCCGCACCAAATAACGCTATCGGCAAAGGAACCGACCGTGGCACAACGGATGCATACCCGCAGGCCGGTGCATGATTGACGACCCTTCCATAACCAACCGCCCGGTGCCTCACCACGGCCAACCATCAACGCCCCTCCCAGGGCCCGTCTCGTCGTTGCAGCATCGCCCTTGTCTCCTCGACTCACCCACTCACTCGATCCTCATCCCATGAAACCTTATCTCGCCCTCCGCCCCTCACCCTTCACAGCGCGATTCGCCGGACTCGCGGCCGCCGTCCTCACCCTGGCCGCGGCTCAAGCCGAGACCCTCGAAAAGTTCGATCGTTCGTTCCGTGTGTCTCCCGGAGGCAAACTGGTGGTCGACGTCGACTTCGGGGCCCTCGAGGTGACCTCGCATGCGGGTAACGAAGTCGTCATCCACGTGGAACGTAAGATCTCCCGCGGTTCCAAGGAGGACGAAACCGCATTCCTCGCGGATCGCCCCGTGGTCATGACTCAGGATGGCGACACCCTCCATATCCGCTCACGCTCGGAAAAGAAGGAGTCGTGGTCCTGGAAGGGCAAACAACGTCTCGAAGGCAAATACACCATCGCCGTCCCCCGCCAGTTCAACCCTGAACTCAAAACCGCGGGAGGCGGCATCGAAGTGCAGGGCATCGAAGGGACCCTGAATCTGCGGACCAGCGGCGGCAGCATCGAGGTCCAGGGCGGCGGCGGGACGCTCAAAGGCCATACCTCCGGCGGCTCGATCCAGGTGAAGTCGTTTCAAGGCCCCGTCCAGGTCCATACCAGCGGCGGCAATGTCCAGCTCGAGAACATCGTCGGCGCGGTGGAAGGCAATACGTCCGGCGGTTCCGTCACGGCTTCGCTGTCGAGCCTCTCCGATCCCGTCAAACTCACGACCTCAGGAGGCAACGTCACGCTGCGCGTGCCTGAAACCACCGCCTTCGACCTGGATGCTTCCACCTCGGGCGGCAGCGCCGGCTGCGATCTTCCAATGTCGAGGACCGGCCCCAAATCGCGGACTCACCTCCAGGGCGCGGTCAATGGAGGCGGCAAGCCGGTGGTTCTGCGCACCAGCGGGGGCAACGTGTGGGTGAAGAAAAGCTGAATCTTCCAGTTCCCCACCCCCACTCGCGGAGGGGGAGACCCTCACGAACTCCGGAGTCCCACCCCAATCGAGCGTCCGTCAGATCCGCTCAGTCTGCTTGCGTGTGGTCCATGCCGGTCGTCCAGATCACCCGGCACCGGGGACAGGGGAAAACAATGGGCTCCCCCAACGGCGGAAGCTTGAACGGAACCCGCTGTCCGCACTCCGGGCAGTGGAACCGGCACAAGGTAACGGAGCAGACCGCGAGCCATCCCACCGTGAACAACCCCAGGGATCCGAAGAAGAACAGCGCCGAGGAATCCAGACGGATCCCCACCAGCGCCACGAGAACTGCCACCACCGCCAGGATCGACACGGGCAGCTTCACCTTGAGCGGATAGCCCGGTGCGCGGCGCCGTTCGGGCCAAGGTTCCGCCTTCCTCCACTCGGACCCTGGTGAGTGACCACTCGGTGTCATGGCGTCTCCCACACTTGAACCGCTTGGTTCGCATTCCATCAGCCCTCCCGTGGAGCAAGCCAGTCCAAAGTCCTCCGTCCGACGTCGCCGCTGCGACCCTGGAGATGCGGTGACGGAGTCACCGCCTTGCTCCGGGAACCTCAGTCAAAGTCTCTGGGTTGGAGCGGTCCATCGCCTGGTCGCGGTCGTTGACGCGCGCTTCCGAGGTCGTAGTGTGACTCCCATTCCCAATCCAGCGCGCCCTCCCTATCCACTTGGTGCACGTCGCTGAATTTCACCTCACCTCACCTCACCTCACCTCGCCCACGCCCAACACTGCCCCACCATGCCACTCACCCCATCCCCACTCCCCCGGAATAGCCGCCGCGGCTGCGCCCTGCTTCTCAGCCTCGCCGCGCTCGCCGCCCTCACTGCCACCACCCGCGCCAACGACTGGCCCCAATGGCGCGGTCCAAACCGCGATGGCATTTCCGCCGAGACAGGCCTGTTGAAGGAGTGGCCGGAAGCCGGCCCCACCTTGGTCTGGCAGATCGCCACCGCGGGCTCTGGTTACGCCACACCCTCCGTGGTCGGCGATCGCCTCTATCTGCTCGGCAACGAAGGCGTGGAGAATGAGTCGGTGCGCGCCTTCGCGGCGCGCGACGGCAAGCTCGTGTGGGAGACGCGACTGGGGAAAGTCGGCAATCCTAATCAGCAACCCAAGTTCCCCGCGGCGCGCTCCACCCCGACGGTCGACGGCGACGTCCTGTACGCGCTCAGTTCGGACGGCGACCTCGCCTGCGTGGAAATCGCGAACGGCAAGATCCGGTGGCAGAAAAACCTCCGCACCGACTTCGGCGGCAAGCCCGGCATCTGGGCCTACTCGGAATCCCCGCTCGTGGACGGTAACACTCTGGTCTGCTCACCCGGAGGCAGCCAGGCCGCCCTGGTCGCCTTGGACAAGCGAACGGGTGCCGTGCAATGGCA
>JADLFD010000443.1 GCA_020845805.1 Verrucomicrobiales bacterium
ATGGCTCAATAGAGATCCGCTGGGAGAGGAAGGGGGCTTCAACCTCTATGCATTTGCGGATAATGACGCGATTAACAGGTATGATCCACACGGACTAGAAGTACCTGCCTTGGATTCACTTTCTGGGAATCCTTCCACCGCTATTGATTTGGTCATCGAGGACATCGCGAAGGACATGGGGGTGACGGTGGCACAAGCTCTGAAGCGAATATCTCTTTGCAAGGCGGTGCACGAGGCGTACAAGGCACTGAAATGCAAAGGCTGCGGGCCGGGGTCTGGTTGTCTCACTAAGTCGCAGGCTGAGGAACGCGCCGGGTGTTTAGCGGCGGAGGTAGGATTGCGAAGCCTGTTTCTAAGACTTAAGTGTGATTATTTCCTGCCTGGTAGCATTGGGCGTGGAAGCGCGCTAGCTGAGAAAGGCCATCAAACGCAATTAGCGGAGAAACTGGCTTCGCTAGCAAAGTGTACTGCCAAGGCAGTCAGCACGCCTACTCCCAAGAAATGAGACCAACGGCCCTGCTTGATGTTGCGGTGACATGCTGGCGTGACGGAGCAAATTTGGCGTTCAGTGTGCCGGCTTTGCTACAACGCCTGAAGCTAGATGGTGGGATCGACACAGAAGGCTTAACGGAAGAGCAGATTGCTCGTTTTCTAAATGGCGAGCCGATCGATGATTGGGCATCAATTGTTTTCGCCTGCTCCGAGATTATCGCGTTTTACGTCGCTCTGGAGGAATCGATATCAGACGAGCAACTCGCGACATGCGTGCTTGCTGCCTGCATACTGGCCGACGCAGCTCGAGCTTCCGAATGCGATTGGTCATCCGAGCATGCAAAAGTCGTGCGCATTTGCCAGGTTGCGAGTTCCAGGATGTCGTTAGAAGCCAGTCTGATCTCCCTGAGGTACATCTTTGGCAAGGGTGGGTGTTCGCCGGTAGGCGATGGATTAACCACCTTTTGAGAGCCACAATCCAGATTCACCCATTGGAACCTTGACTTCGAGTCGACCCGCGAGGCGGTAACCCCCAGGGTGGCTGCGGTGGCTGGTAAGTTCGCCGGGTTCTTCGTGGGTGGTTGCCTGGCGGGTGGTATGGCGCCGTGGGTGACGGTGAGGGGTGGGCACACCGAATCCCTTCAAGCGACCCGGCCCCCTGCTCGCGGCCGCCGCGCTGGCGCGCGGCGGGCTCGCTCTGGGGCCCGGGACCCGACTTGGATTTAGGTCACAGCCCGGAAACGTCCGGAGCGCCCGAGCCCGCGGTCGCGAACTCTTCAGAATCCGCGAGTCGGACCAGGCGCCTTTGTTGCTGTGCCAGACGCCTGTCTCCCGAACGGGAGAGGGCAGCGAGCACTCGCTGGAGCCCCTCCGAGAGCGTCAGGTTGGCCGACCTGCTGTCGAACTTCGCGGACTCGTAGGCGTCTGGCCCTGCCAAGTCCTTGAGCACGTAACCGACGCCGTCGAGCCCCGGCTCGTAGAGGCGCACGCGGGCGTGTCCGCCGTGGCAGACTTTTTCCCAGGTGTGCATGAGCCAGAAGCACGTCTGTGAGTGGCGTGCGTTGTCGGGCAGTCCGTCCAAAAGGGCGTGAAAGTGTCGCCGGCCGGTGGCCTCGCCGTGTTCGCCACGCAGGCACCAGACCAGGCGGCGAGGTGAATTTCCGAAGCGGTCGGCGGCTTTGTTGAAGAGGGCGCGCGCCTTGCGGTGGCGAATGGGTTCGGCGAGTCGGTCGGAGGCGAAGGTGAGGGTGAGGAAGAATTGCCAGCGAATCTGCTTCAGGAGCCAGAGATCGGGGTGGAGAGGGGCCGGGCGCATGGCGGTGAATCCCAGAGCGTTTAGCGGATGTGGCCGATGCGTCCGAGGAGGCGAAGGGTGCGGCCAAAGCCCATGAGGTGAAAGTCGCCGACAGCGAGGATGACGAGGCGGCCGACACTGGAATGACGGAACACGGAGGCGAAGCGCCGGGCGTCGGTGTCGTCGAGGATAAACTCGGCGGGTTGTCGGAGGGGATGGCTGGTGTCCGTGTCGCGGAGGCCGAGCATGCGCACGTGGCGACGAGCGGATGGGTCACCGCAGAAAATCGGTTCCACGCGGTCGCTGATGATTTCGAACTCCAGGCGCATTGGTCGTGGGGGCCCACCCCTGGTCCCACTTCCCTTGAAGCGTGGGGGAATGATTTCGTCAACAGGGGAGGGAAATGCGCTTGAGGAAAAAGCGCTGTAGAAGGGTTTTGCCAAGGGAAGTTGAAAGAAAGCCAAGGCATGGCTGGGGGAGGAGAGGGTCCATGGGAGGCAAAGAGCCGGCGGTCTTTTCCTTGGGTTCGGGGAGTGATGCGATCTGGACGGCTACCGGCGCGCACGCGCGTGCCGCCAGCGGTGCTGGCAGCCGGCGTGCAGCAGCGCCTCACCGGTTTCGAGGGTAGCACGCGACCCGCCGGGGAATGGTTCGGCCCCAGCGCCCCCCAGGGGAAAACCGGGGGGGGCCGCGAGGCCTCAAAAGAATGGGGAACGCCGGGTGGGTGGGTGGAGATGGTGGCGGGGGTGTTCGGGCCTGTCGGGACGCTGAGCCCGGGCTCAAGGAATCTCACGCGGCGTTCTTCTGGCGGTGCTGGGCGACGAAGGCCTCGACGAACTCGGCGATCTTGTTCTGCTGGTGACGAGGTAACCGACTGGCGCGCTCGAACACTTGGCGGAGTCGACCGGCGGGGCCGCCATTGCGTTTGCGCGGCTCTTCCTGTCCCAGCAGGTGCTCGACGCTTACTTCGAGAATGCCGGCCAAGCTGACGAGGTGTTCGGGCTTGAGGGCCGTCTGCCGGCGTTCCCATCCGGCGTAGCTCTGCTGGGTGATGCCGAGTCTCTCAGCGACCTGTGATTGGGTGAGGCCCAGTTGTTGCCGAGCGGCGGCGAGACGTTCGCCAAACTCGCTGCGCTCGGACTTGGGAGGACGGCCCATCGCCATGCCGTCATCATAAATGAGGGAAGCGAGACTTACCGAAAATCCTTGCATGAAATACAGTCTATTGCGTAAGTCATCGGCATGTCAAAACCGTTGGCTTCCGGCTTGACGCTTCCGGCCGCCGGTTCGGTTCCCCCGCCTTCCCGAATCCTCTTCCCCTGACGCCCATGGGCCGCCTCATACCCGAATCCGAGATCGAGCGTGTGAAGCGCAGCGCGGACCTGGTGGCCCTGGTGCAGAGCCGGGGCATCGAGTTGCGCAAACACGGGACCAAGGATCTGGTGGGCCGGTGTCCGTTCCACGCCGACGGCGAGACGCCCAACCTGATCGTGAGCCCGGACAAGGGGCTGTGGCATTGCATGGCGTGCGGGAAGGCGGGCAACGCGATCCAGTTCGTGGCCCAGCACGACGGGGTGAGCTTCCGCCACGCCTTCGAGCTGTTGGCGCACGGACAGGGGGCGGCGTTCGCAGCGCAACCCTTGACCCGGCATTGCACGGTGCCGCGGCTGCCGTGTCCGCTCGATCCGGAGGCGGACGACGCCACGCTCTTTGGCCAGGTGGCGAGTTACTACCACGAACGCTTCCAGGCTTCGCCGGTGGCCCGGGAATATCTCGCCGGCCGCGGCCTCGACGACCCGGAAACCATCGAGCGCTTTCAGATCGGGTTCGCGGATCGGTCCCTCGGCCTGCGGTTGCCCTACCGCAACCGGGACGAGGGCGAGCGGTTGCGCCTGCGGCTTCAACAACTGGGCCTGTGGCGGGAATCGGGTCACGAGCATTTTAACGGGTGCATCGTCATTGCGTTCCACGACGCAGACGGGAAACCCGTGAGTCTCTACGGCCGACGGGTGACGCCAGGAACGGTCCGGCACTTGTACCCGCCGGGGCCGCACCGGGGGCTCTTCAACCCGGAGGCCTTCGCCGCGGACGAGGTGATCCTGTGCGAGGCGGTGATCGACGCCCTGACGTTCTGGCGGCACGGGTTCCGCAACGTGTCGGCGCTCTTCGGCACGGAGGGATTTACGGACGAACTGTGGGAGGCCTTGGCGCGAGTGAAACGGGTTCGGCTGGCGTACGACGCCGACGAGGCCGGGGATCGGGCGGCGGAACGTGACGCGGTGCGGTTGCGACAGGCGGGGATCGAGGTGTCACGAGTGAAGTTCCCGTGGGGGATGGACGCCAACGAGTACGCGAGAAAAGTGACGCCGGCCCGGCAATCGCTCGCCCTGCTCCTCAACGCCGCCTCCTGGCAGGCGAACCAGGCGGAGCCTGGGCCCACTGCGGCTGCGCCGCCCGCCCCCCCGAAGCACGAGGCCATGGAGGTAGACGAGGTGAGGGGGGATCCCCTGCCGATCGTCAGCCACGAGTCACTCACCACCGGCGTGGGGTGGGCTCCGGTCCCATTCGTTCCGGCCCCTTACGGCGAAGTTCTCGCGCAGGAGGCCGCTTCTTCTTCTTTAGCTGCTTCTGTTAGCAGCTTGGACGGAGCCGCGGCTAAAGAGGAAAAGCCGGTAGCACCGGTGGTGCCGGCTTCGCCCTCAATCTGTACAGCCCTTTGCCCGAGCGGGAATGCGTGGGTGATCCAAATCGACGGCCGCGAGTACCGCGTGTCGGGTCTGGAGAAGACCCTGGGAACCGACGCGCTGAAGGTGACGTTGCGGCTTCGCGTCGTGGGGCAAGGCCCCGCCTTGTTGTTCCACCTGGACCAACTGGATTTGGCCCGGGACCAGGAGCGCCGCCGGTTCATCGAGCGGGCCGCGGAGGAGACCGGGCTTTTGCCCGAACTCTTGAAGCGCGACCTCGGCCGGTTGTTGCTCGCCGTCGAGGAGGCCCAGGCCGAACTGGCGAAGCCAGCGGAAGAAACGCCGGTGGTGACGCTCTCCCCCGAGGAGCGCGAGGAGGCCTTGGCCTGGCTGCGCGCGCCCGATCTGGTGGGCCGGTTGCGGGACGGGTTCCGGCAGGCCGGCATCGTCGGCGAGGAGAACAATGCCCTGGTGGCATATTTGGCTGGAGTGTCGCGCAAGCTCGACCGGCCGTTAGCGATCATCGTGCAGAGTGCGAGTGCCGCCGGCAAAACGACGCTCATGGACGCCGTGCTGTCGTTCTTTCCGGAGGAGGAACGGGTGAAGTACTCGGCTATGACGGGCCAGAGTCTCTACTACCTCGGCGAGACAAATCTCCGGCACAAGATCCTGGCGGTGGTGGAAGAAGCCGGGGCCGAGAAAGCGAGCTACGCCTTGAAGCTCCTGCAGAGCGAAGGCGAGCTGACGATCGCCTCGACGGGCAAGGATCCGGCGACGGGGAAGATGGTGACGCAGGAATATCGGGTGGAGGGGCCGGTGGCCATTTTCCTGACGACGACGGCGATCGACCTGGACGAGGAGTTGCAGAACCGGTGCTTGACGTTAGCGGTGGACGAGAGCCCGGAACAGACGGGCCGGATCCACCAGTTGCAGCGGGAGCGCCGGACCTTGGCCGGGTTGGTGGCCAAGCAGGAGCGCCAAACGGTGTTACGGGTATTGCGAAACGCGCAGCGCCTGCTCGCTCCCTTGGAGGTCCTGAATCCGTACGCGCCCGCGCTGACCTTTGCCACGGGACGCACGCGCAGCCGGCGGGATCACGAGAAATATCTGACCCTGATCGACGCTATCGCGCTTCTTCACCAACACCAGCGGCCCATGAAAGCCCTGGGCGAAGGACCCATGGGAGGCTCCACCAGCTACATCGAGGTGACGCTCGACGACATTGCGTTGGCGAACCAACTGGCGCCGGAAGTCCTGGGTCGTTCGCTCGACGAACTCCCGCCGCAGACCCGCCGGTTGCTCGGGCATATCCGCGAGCTGATGAAGAATCGGGGCACGGCCACCAGTCGTCCCTCCGGCAAAGTGGGTGCAGGCTCCGCCTGCTGCTTCTCCCGGAAAGAATTACGGGAGACCTGCGGGTGGAGTCTGACGCAAGTCACGGTGCATCTCGATCGGCTGGTGGCCCTCGAATACCTGGCCGTGCGCCACGGCCGCCTGGGCAGTGCCTTCAGTTACGAAATCCTCTTCGACGTGGACGCGCCAGAGGTGGTCGCGCATGTCGGGCTCATCGACGTGACCGCATTGCGCCACGAGTACGAAGCCAACCTCACGGGTTCCAGGCCGGGGATGTCGGGGCGGAATGGTTACCTCACGGGGGGTGATCAAACCGGGCCGGTATCCTCAAGCGCCGACCATGCAGACGCTTGGACCGAACCTCACGGGGTGAAGGGTTCGCGCATCAGGGGGCATGTCGCACGGGCCACCTTGTAGTCGTACGCTCGCACGTACCTTCTCCGACAACCTTCTCCCCCATGGCCGGATCCAAAGGCATCGCGGCGGTCGCTCAGCTTGCCCGGCGCACGAAGGCGCAACGGGGCGGCAACGTGGCCGTCCGCCAGGACTTCGACCGACAGGCGGTCGACTCGATGGCGGTGTGGCGCGATCTCTACCTTGAATCCCTGGGAGCCCGGAACTACTCCGAGGAAACGCGGGCGGGTCGGCTCAACGCCTTGAACCACTTCCTCGCGTGGGCGGCGGAGCGGGATTTGACGAAGGCGGGCGAGATCACCCGTCCGATCCTGGAATCCTACCAACGCTGGCTCTGGAAACTGGTCCGCCCCGGCGGCCGCCGCCTGGGCTGGAGCACGCAACGCAACCGGCTGGGCGTTTTGCGGGACTGGTTCCGGTGGCTGACCCGACAGAATGTCCTTCTCCACAATCCCGCCAGCGAACTGGAGCTTCCCCGGCCGGAGAAACGCCTGCCCAAGGGGGCGCTCACGATCACCCAGGTCGAGGCGCTCCTGGCGGTGCCGAATCTGGCCGATCCCCTGGGGGTCCGGGACCGGGCCATGCTGGAGGTGTTTTATTCGACGGGCCTCCGGCGCTTCGAGCTCTGTGGGTTGGACCTGGTCGACTTCAACCCGGACCGACGCACGCTGAGCGTGCGCCGCGGCAAGGGGCACAAGGACCGGGTGGTGCCCGTCGGGGCCCGGGCGATCGCGTGGGTGGAGCGTTATCTCAAGGAGGTCCGGCCCCGGTTATGCCTGGACACGCGGCAGACGGCCCTCTTCCTGACTGGGTATGGGGGGCCCTTCAACCCGGACGTGGTCAGCCGGATGGTGCGCGATTGGCTCGAATCCCTTGGGCTCAAAGGCAGTTGCCATCTTCTGCGCCACACCTGCGCCACGCACATGTTGGAAGGCGGGGCCGACATCCGCTTCATCCAGCAGTTGCTTGGGCACGCCAAGCTCGACACCACCGCCATCTACACCGAGGTGTCGATCCTCCAACTCCAGGAGGTCCACCGCCGGTGCCATCCCTCGGCGCAGTTGCCGGAGGTCGTTGGGCTCGAAAATCAGAGGACGGCTGGAAACTTCCCCCTCGGGGGCGTAGAGTGTCCGCCATGAGTTCGCTCGAACTGGCCGTCGCGACGCTGCGGAGCTTGCCCGAGGCGTTCCAGGGTCAGGCTGTGGAGTTCATCCACAAACTGCATGCCGCGACTCGCGAGGAACGTCGGGAAGCATTGCGGAAGACCGCCGGCTGTCTCACCGACGAAGAGGCGGACGACATGAAGCGGGCCATCGAGGAATCCTTCGAACGCGTCGATGGCCAATAGCCCGGTTCTTCTCGATACGAGCGTCGTGATTCGGCACTTCCGCCGGAATCCAACCGTCACCGCGCAGATGGATGCGGCCGAGGCCCTGTTCCTGCCCGCCGTGGTGCTGGGCGAACTTTATCACGGTGCCTTTCGGGGACGGCAGCGCGAGAACGAACTGCGCTCGATCCAGGAACTTCTGCCGGCAGTGACGGTGCTGGGAATCACGGCGAAGACCGCGGAACTCTTCGGGCAGATCGCCGCCGAACTCGCGTTGGCGGGGACTCCGATCCCGACCAACGACATCTGGGTGGCGGCGCTCGCCCGCGAGCACGGACTGCCGGTCGCCACCGACGATGCGCACTTCGACAACGTCCGCGACCTGACCGCGCTACGCTGGTAAGGCCGTTCCCACTTCAATCGCCTTTCGTTCCGCCACGACCAGAGCGTAGGTTCCTCGCCGTGAGCCAGAGCGGGACTAGCTGCCTTCTTCCTTTAGCCGCCCGGCCGCGCTGGTTAGCCGCCACCGCCCGCGTCGCCCGTGCATCCGGCACAGCGACCTCCCCCAGAAAAACTCGCGTCAAGGGGGGGCAGGTTCGGGCATCGGGTCGGAGTCGGGGCCGAGCTCTTCGAGGTCACCGAATCGCAACAGGTTGCCGCACTCGACCAGTCAAAACGGTGTTGGGTCGGAGCGAATGGCTCAA
>JADLFD010000444.1 GCA_020845805.1 Verrucomicrobiales bacterium
AATTCAATTTGCAGGGCGCATCGTTCGGCGACCTCGAGGGTGTTGAGTACGGCTTCGGGGATTTCGGCGAACTGCGCCTTCATTTCCTCGGCGGAGCGCAGGTAGAACTGCTCCGGCTGATACCGAATGCGTTTGGGGTCATCGCGGTGGACCTGGGTGCCGATGCAGATCAGGAGGTCGTGGGCCTGCCAGTGCTCTCGGTTGACGTAATGGACGTCGTTGGTGGCGACGGTTTTGAGGCCGAATTCGCGGGCCCAAGGGATGAGTTGGCGATTGACGCGTGCTTGCTCGGGGATGCCGTGGTTCTGGAGTTCGAGAAAGTAATTGTCGGCGCCGAAGACCTGCTTGAACCAGTCGACGGAGCGCCGCGCGTCGTCGAGGCGGTCCTCGGTGATCAGGGAGGGAACTTCGCTGGCGAGGCACCCGGACAGTGCGATGAGGCCTTCGTGATGGCGTTCGAGGAGTTCCTTGTCGATGCGCGGTTTGTAGTAGTAACCATCGAGGTGGGCGGCGGTGACCAGCTGAATGAGGTTGCGATAGCCGGTGAGATCGCGGGCGATGAGGCCGAGGTGGTGGTAGACGTCCCGTCCGCCGGTGCTGGATTTCTTCTCCAGGCGACTCCCGGGGGCGACGTACACCTCGCACCCGATGATGGGTTTGATGCCGGCTTTCTTAGCGGCTTGATAGAAGTCGATGGCGCCGTAGAGAACCCCGTGGTCGGTGATCGCGAGCGCGCCGAATTTCAACTGGGCGGCGCGTTCGATGAGACGATCCAGCCTGCACGCACCGTCGAGCAGCGAGTATTCCGTGTGGACGTGGAGGTGGACAAAGTCCGCGTGGGACATGGCCCGAGTTTCAGCGGCGCAGGGAAGCGGTGCAAGCTGCGGAGGCGCCGGGTTGTTCGCAGGGGTCTGCCGGGTCGGCGGTACGGGGCCGAATCAGGATCAGGAGGTGCTGGTGGGGCGCCAGTCGAGGACCTTGAACTGGACGCTGCGGCGTCCGTTGAAGTCATGCAGGTGGGCGACGCAGGCGAGATCGAAGGTGCCCGTGGGCGCGGGGCGATCGCCGGCGGCGTACCACATGGCTTCGCGGGTCAGTCGACCGTCGGTGACCCAGAATTTGGCGTGCTGCCGTTCCCGGCCGACGCGTTGGGGTGGGCGTTCGTGCATCAGCCCGGTGACGATGAGTTGGACCGGGGGATTGCCCTGGCCGGTGGGCCGGAGTCGGTCGAGTTCGTTCAGGGCGTCCTCGGTTACTTCGGAGAGGGGCACGGTGGCGTCGAGCCGGAGGGGGGGGCGGAGTTGATCGGCGCTGAGGAGGGACTTGGCGAGTCCGTTGAGGCGGCTGCGGAGGGCAGGGAGATTGCCGGGGTCCACGCTCAGGCCAGCAGCCATGGCATGGCCGCCGTGGCGCAGGAGGAGGCCGTCGCAGTCGCGGAGTGCGGCGGCCAGGTCAAACCCTTCGATACTGCGACCGGAACCCCGCCAGCAGGCGCCGTCGCCTCCCATGATGATGGTGGGGCGGTAGTATCGTTGGAGCACGCGGGAGGCGACGATGCCGACGACGCCGATGTGCCAGGGCATGTCGCCTTCGACGATCACGAAGTCTTCGGCGGGGTTGAAGCGGGCGTCGAGTGCGCCGATCACCTGGTCGGCGATGGCTTTTTCGATTTGCTGTCGCTGCCGGTTCCGGGCGTCGAGGCTTTGGGCGATGGACGTGGCGGTGGCGTAGTCATCCGCGAGCAGCAGGTCGAGGGCTTCGCAGGCATCCTCGAGTCGGCCGGCGGCATTGAGGCGTGGGGCGAGGAGGAAGCCGACCTCGTAGCTGCCGATGCGGGAGGTGATTTGGGAGATTTCGCAGAGGGCCTGGAGTCCGGCGCGCTGAGTCTGGTTGAGCCGTTCGAGGCCGATGCTGACGAGGATGCGGTTCTCACCGCGCAAGGGGACGAGGTCTGCGATGGTGCCGAGGGAAACCAGGTCGAGGAGGGGTTTCAGGTCGAAGGAGTCGGCACCGGGCAAGCCCACTTCGCGCCCACGTTTGACGAGGGCGTGGGCGAGCTTGAAGGCGAGCCCGACGGAGCAAAGTTCGGTGCCGGGTGCGTTTTCGCCGGCGACACGCGGGTTGACGAGGGCGTTGGCGGGGGGTGGGGGGGAGGCGATTTGGTGGTGATCGAGGACGATGACATCAACCCCGGCGGTGCGCAGTTGGGTGATGGTGGCGGTGGCGGTGGAACCGCAGTCGACGGCGAGCAGGAGGCGGGTGTTGTGTTGTTCGAGGCAGTGGAGGACGCCGTCGTGGCTCAGACCGTAGCCTTCGTCTCGTCGATTGGGCAGGAAGTGGGTAACGGACCAGCCGAGCTTCTCCAGGGTTTCGTGCAGGAGCGCGGTGGAGGTGACGCCGTCGACGTCGTAGTCGCCGTAGATCACGAGGCTTTCGTGATCACGATGGGCCGCGAGGAGGCGGTCGACGGCCAGTCCGATGTTGGGGATGAGGAACGGGTCGGAGAGATCGCGCAGTTTGGGTGTCAGGAACGACGAGGCGGTTTCGGCGTCGGGAAAATGGCGATTGATCAGGCACTGAGCGAGGAGGGGCGAAGTACCTAACTGGAGAGCGAGTTGTTGCGCGGCGGCGGGTTGTTGGGGGGAGAGGAGCCAGCGGTGCTTCATAGCAGGCCCCGGAGGAAGGCCTCGATGCGCTCCTCGAAATGGATGATGAACTTCACGATAACGCCAAAGAATAGGGTGAAATAAATGACGGTCGCCGTACCGACGGCATACGCGATCCACAAGGTTGCGCTGTCCTCCTCCATCATGGAAGCGCTCAACAGGATAATGGCGTATGCCGGGAGCGCGTTGGAGAATGGCAGCACGGGTGGGATTGGCAATGCCAGGAGCAGGGCGAGGAAGGCGAAGATGAGGCCGTTGAGCTTCGCGGCCCAGGGCTGCGTGATCCACGTGGCGCGGCGGGGTTTGATGCCGCGCTCGATCCACCCCAGCAGCTTGGTGCTGGCGAGGAGGACCTGTTTCATGCGGGTTTGCGGCCATTCGCGAGCGCCGATGAAGCGCGGCAACCGCATGGGGAGGCCGAGTGCCATGCGAACACCCACCGTGACCAGGGCGAGACCGATGATGTTGCTGAGGCCGGGCAGGGGGATGGGCGTGATGAACGGAAGGCAGAGCAGGATGGTGACGAGGAAGATTCCGCGGCCCGAGGTCTTGGCGACGAGCTCGTTGAGCGAACGGACTCCATCCACCGTCACGAGTCGCTCCAGATGTTGGGAGAGCGGTTCGTGGGTCATGGCGGTGGGGGGTCAGCCGCCGGGGCCGCTGGCAGGGCCTGCCGGCTCACGCTTGGCGGCCAGCAGGGAGGCCACCACGCTGAGTCCCAAAATCAATCCGACGATCGCAAGGGCGAGGCCGATCTCGATTTTGAGATCCCAGATCCCCAGGAGCATTTTGATTCCGATGAAGACCAGCACCAGGGAGAGGCCGACCTTCAGGTATTTGAAGTAAGCGATCGCCCCGGCGAGGGCGAAGTACAGGGAGCGCAGCCCCAGAATCGCGAAAACATTCGAGGTGAACACAATGAACTCGTCCTGAGTGATGGCGAAGATAGCGGGGATCGAGTCGAGGGCAAAAACCAGGTCCGTGGTTTCCACCATGATCAGCACCAAGGCCATGGGGGTCAGCAGGCGCTGGGTGCCGACGTGGGTGACGAACTTTTGGCCGTCGAAATGGGGGCTGACGGCGAAGAATCGTCGAGCCAGGCGCAGGATCCAGTTCTTGTCCGGCTCGACCTTGGTATCGCCGCCGAAGAGCATTTTCACGCCGGTCAGCACGAGGAACCCGCCTAGCACGTAGAGCAGCCAGTGGAAGCGCTCGATGAGGGCGGCTCCGGCCGCGATCATGACGCCGCGCATGATGATCGCGCCCATGATGCCCCAGAAGAGCACCCGATGCTGGAAACGGAGCGGGACCCCGAAATACGAAAAGATCAGCGCAATCACGAACACGTTGTCCATGGACAACGAGAGTTCGATGAGATAGCCGGTCAGGAACTGGAGGCCGTCCTCGCGCGATCGACCAAGGTAGATCCAGAGACCGAAGGAGAGGGCGAGGGCCACCCAGAAGGCGGTCCATCCCAGCGCTTCACGGAAGGTGACCTCGCGTGCTTTCCGGTGGAAGACGCCCAAATCCAGCGCAAGGAGCACCACCACCGCGGTGACGAATGCTGTCCAGTGCCAGACGGTGATGGCGCCTTCCATTCGCGCGGGTGCTCAAGCCCTGGCCGGTTGCTCGATCTGCGGCGCAACCGGGGCGGCCGGGGTTCCAATCACGGGGCGTTGTCCCTTGTGCCACCAGAGCACCACGGCGCTCGCGATGTAGATCGTCGAGTAGGTGCC
>JADLFD010000445.1 GCA_020845805.1 Verrucomicrobiales bacterium
GGCAGCCCGCCCGCGGCATAAACACACTCCGAATACCGGTCCGACAGGCTGATCCCGGCATCGGGCAGTTCGGTGCCCTGCTTTTCGGTGTGCGCCGACACGAGGATGAGTGGACGCGCCATGCCGCGGAGTGTTCCGGGAGACCGGCTCCGGCTCAAGCAGCGAGGCGCTCAGGACTCCAGATTGGGGGTTGTACGGAAATCGCCAGTCGGTAGGCTGTTTCGAGTATCTGCGACGCCAACCGAGCGGACCGGAAAACATCCCGTTTCTCGGTCTTGGTTGGCGTCCATCATTCCAGTCCTTTCACATCCATGACCCGACCCGTTGAATCGCTGTCCGGAGCCGTGAACCCAGCCGTCGCTGCCGCGCCCAAGCACGCGGAGCGCTCCAAACCGAAGTACCCCGGCATCCGGGTGACGTGCAACGGCAACCAACTGGTCGCGCAATGGGTGGAAACCCGCATCACCGAGGGCGGCGTGTTCTACCCGATCACGCCTTCGACCGAGGGGGGCGAGCTGTACCAGCAGTCGTTCGCGCAAGGCGAACTCAACGTCTGGGGTCAATCCAAGGTCGCGGTGGAAACCGAGGGCGAGCACGCCGCGCAGGGCGGCGCCACGGCCTTCTCCGTCACCGGCCGGCGCACGGTCAACTTCACCTCCGGCCAGGGCATCGTGTACGCGATGGAGCAGTACTACCACGCGCCCGGCAAGCTCTCGACCATGGTGCTCCAGATCGGCGCCCGCGCCCTGACCAAGCACGCGCTGAACGTGCACTGCGGTCACGATGACTTCTACGCCGCGCTCGACACCGGCTGGACGATGCTCATGTCGCGCGATGCGCAGCAGGCGGCTGACCAGGCCATCATCCTGCGCCGCGTCGCCGAGCTCTCGCTCAACCCGGGCATGAACATCCAGGACGGCATGCTCACCACCCACTCCGAGCGCACCTACCTCGCCCCCGAGGCGGACCTGCTGCGGGAATACCTGGGCGCCCCGGACGACCTCATCGACTGCCCCACGCCGGCCCAGCGCGAGCTCTTCGGACCCCAGCGTCGCCGCGTGCCGCAGATGATCGACCCGCGCAACCCGCTCCTGCTCGGCCCGGTGCAAAACCAGGAGCATCACATGAACGGCGTGGTCGCGCGCCGCAATCATTTCAACGAACCGATCCTCGGCATGCTCGAGCAGGCCTATGCCGACTTCGGCCGTCTCACCGGCCGTCACTACGGGTTGGTGACCGAGTATCGCACCGAGGACGCCGACACGATCTTCATCTCGCTCGGCTGCGCCGCCGACAATATCGAGGCCGGCTGCGACTACCTGCGCGAACAGCGCAACGCACGCGTCGGCTCGCTTCACATCAATGTCCTGCGCCCCTTCCCCGAAGCCGCGGTCATCGAGGCGCTGCGCGGCAAGGCGCGCGTGATCGTGCTGGAACGCACGGACGAAGGCATGGCCGGCGACAATCCCCTGGTGCGCGACCTCCGCACCGCGTTGGGCAAGGCGCTCGAAGTGGCGCGCCACGGCGGCACGCTGCCGGCCCTCAAGCCGGATGAAGTGCCGCGCATCTTCCGCGGCGCCTACGGCATCGGCTCCCGTGACTTCCGTCCCGAGCACGTCCTCGGCGCGTACGAGTTCGCCACCGGCGTGTCGAAGCGCAAGGACGGCAAAAGCGCCGCGGACGGCGAGACCTACTTCGTGGTCGGAGTCGATCATGCCGCCTCCGTCATCAGTCGCGACACACCCTCCCTCCTCCCCGAGGGCGCCATCGCGGTCCGATTCCACTCCATCGGCGGCTGGGGCATGATCACCACCGGCAAGAATCTCGGCTCGATCATCGGTGATTTCGGCAAGTTCGTCTCCGAACGCGACCCCGTGCTCGACGAGGACGGCCTCGTGAAAGACCGGCTCTTCGTGATGGCCAATCCGAAGTACGGCTCGGAGAAGAAGGGCGCCCCCACGAACTACTACCTCGTCGTCGCGCCGGAAAAGATCCGCGTGAACTGCGAGCTCAACCACGTCGACGTGGTGCTCTGCTGCGATCCCAAGGCCTTCACGCACACCAACCCGCTGGAAGGCCTCAAGAAGGGCGGGAGCATCGTCTGGGAATCCAGCGAGGAACCCGACCAGGCCTGGCAGCGCATCCCCGCGCAACACCGGCGTTTCGTGCAGGAGAACAACATCCGCGTCTTCATCCTGCCCGGCTTCGACATCGCGCGCGGCGCGACGCCCAATCCCGAGCTGCAGCTGCGCATGCAGGGCAACTCCTTCCTCGGCGCGTTCTTCCGTGTCAGTCCGTTTCTGCAAGGGTTCCGCATCAACGAGGAACAGTTCCACTCGGTGGTCCACAAGCAGTACGAGAAGAAGTTCGCCCGGTTCGGTGACGCGGTGGTGGCCTCCAACATGCGCGTGATGACCGAGGGCTTTTCGCGCGTGCGCGAAATCAAGTACGGCGCCCTCGAGGATCCCGACCGCTCCTCCATGCGCAACGCGCCGCTGCGCCCGATCGACCCGCCGGCCACGTTGCTTCCCACCGCGGGTTGCGGCAGCGCCACCCCTGGCATCGCGCGTCCCCAGGGCCAGCTCCGCGCTCCGTTCCAGACGATGGCCAAGTTCGACGCGGAATACCGCTCCGGCCTCGGCTATCACCAGCCCTCCGGCGCGCTCGCCTCCCTCGGCGTCATGGCCGCCGGCACCGGCGCCACGCAGTCCAAGTACGTCGCGCGCCGCGAGACGCCGGTCTACATCGCCGAGAACTGCACGCAGTGCATGGAGTGCATCACGGCCTGCCCCGACACCGCGCTCCCCAACACCGCGCAGGATGTCTCCACCGTGCTGCGCACCGCGGCGGTCCACTACGTCTCCCACCCGGCCGACCGCAAGACGATGGTCGACGCCATGAAAGGCGTCGAAGAACGCGTGCGCACACGCATGAACGAGGTGATCAAGAAGCGCGAGAAGACGCCCTTCAAGGACCTCGTCCGCGACGAGATCCAACGCGTCGAAGGCGTCGGCGCCGCGTCCATCACGCAGTTCCTCGCCATCATCGACCAACTCCCGCTCGCCTACGCCAATGTCCCGGCCATCTTCCGTTCAGTGGAACAGAAGAACCCCGGCCAGGGCGGACTGTTCTCCATCTTCGTCAGCGACCTGTGCAAGGGTTGCGGCGAATGCGTCCAGGTCTGCGGCGACCACGACGCACTGCGCATGACGCGTGAGACCGAAGACCTCAACGCGCAGCTCACCACGGCACAGATTTTCTCCCGCCTGCTGCCCGACACGCCCCAGAAATACCTCGGGCTCTACAACGACCTGTCGCCCGAGCAATCCCGCGAGGCCGCACTGCGCAACCATCTCATGGTGCGGCGCAACTACGAGGCCCTGGTGTCCGGCGACGGTGCCTGCGCCGGTTGCGGCGAGAAGAGCGTGCTGCGCGCCGCGGCCACCGTGACCGAGGCCTACATGCGCCCGATCTACCACCGCAAGGCAGAACGGCTCAACGGCAAGGCCGCTCAGCTCAAGAGCACGGGTCTCGCCCAGCTGGCCGCCCTCAAGGCCCGCGATGAAGAGCAGTACAAGCGGTTCCGACAGCTCTTCGCCCACGTGATCATGGGGCTGGGAGGCGAGGACGAGGCCGACACGCTGCACCGCATCGCCACGCACGAATCGGCGCACGGCCCGATCACGGACGACCAGATCGCCACCGGACTCGCCGCGGTCCTCGAGCGCGACGCGTTCGATCACCGTCACCTCCAGGCCACCGACGGCCGACGCGCCGACGGCATGGCCGTCATGATGATGGGCGCCAGCACCGGGTGTAACACGGTCTACGGCTCTACCCCGCCGTCCAACCCGCACCCGTACCCGTGGATGAACTCCCTCTTCCAGGACGGCGCCACCATCTCCTGGCTGATGGCGGAATCGGTGATCCTCGCGCACGCCCGCCGCTCGGTGGTGCCCGAACGCCTCGCCGACGCCCTCCTGACCCGCCAGGGCGCGGTCTCCGAGGCCGAAGCCTTCACCCTCACGCACCTCGACGACACGCTCATGTCCGAGCAGGAGATCCGCGAGCTGCCCAAGGTCTGGGTGGTCGGTGGCGATGGCGCCATCGGGGACATCGGGTTCCAGAACGTCAGCAAGGTCATCCTGCAGAACCGGCCGAACGTGAAGCTGCTGATGCTCGACACGCAGGTGTACTCCAACACTGGCGGCCAGAATTCGGACTCGTCGACCATGCTCGGCGGCTACGACATGAACCAGTTCGGCGTGGCCTCGCAGGGCAAGCTGATCGAGAAGAAGAACGTCGCCGAGGCCTTCACCAGCGGCCACGGCTCGCCCTTCGTCGCGCAAGTGTCCATCGCCAACTCCGCCAAGCTCTACAAGGCCATGCTCGACGGCCTGGAGTACCGCGGCACCGCCTTCTACCAGTGCTACACCACCTGCCAACCCGAGCACGGCGTGGGCGATAACATGTCCGCCGAGCAGGCCAAACTGGTGCGGGACTCGCGTGGCATGCCCGAGTTCGTGTTCAACCCGCGCCGGGGCGAAACTTCCCAGGAAGCCTTCGATCTCAAAGGCAACCCCAGCCTCGACCGCGATTGGTGGCGCTCGAAGAACGCCGCCACCGGCGAGGACCAGGACTACACCGTCGCGCACTGGGCGGTCACCGAAGGCCGCTTCCGCAAACACGTGAAATCGGTCAGTGCCGAGGACGCCGCCAAACTGACGCGCTTCGAGGACCTGCTGATGCTCATCACGCAGGACGACGTGATCTACCGCCGCGTGTTTGATCCGAACCACCGCAGCTTCGTCCCCAACTTCGGTGCCTACATCCGCACCGACGAAGGTGGGAAGA
>JADLFD010000446.1 GCA_020845805.1 Verrucomicrobiales bacterium
CGACGCCGGCGGGCGTGGCGTTGCTCAAGGTCAAAGAGGCCCAGAGCGACGGCAAATCCAGCGCGCCACGGAATTGCATCTGCATCATGAACCGGCCCATGGCGTTCTCACCCCCGCCTCCGCCCCGCGCCTGGCGCAGCGCCTTCTCCGCGGCGTCGGGGTCGGGATGAATGAGGTACGCCAGCGGCAGCTTGCCCGGAGTCGCGTTCGTGAACACCAGGCAGGAAAAGGCGGGATGCGGTTCCGTCGGCGCCGGGTGCAGACGCTCCGCGTTGTTCTGGTCCACCGCCCGGATCCGAAAGCGGACGATCTGACCGGCGTCCTGACCCGGGATCTCGGCCTTGTAGGAGGCGTCGGTCCCGACGGCGACCATGGGCACCGACTTTTCCTCGCCCGGCATTCCCGACCGAACCACCCGGTAAAGAAGTGCGACCTCCTTGATCGGAGACTTCGACTGCACCTTGGCCTGTACTGTGATCGCCTGCTGCGGTGCGACGGTGTTGGTGGGAAAAGCGATGTGGCTGAGGCTCGGCGGCAGCGTGGCGCGGAAGGCAGCGTTCCTTTGCCCCGGTGTTCCGCCCGGGCGGTTCCCATCCTCGCTCAGTGGAGAGCCCTGCCAATTCGCGGGATCGTCGCCCCCTTCGGTGGGACAGATGCGCTCGAGGGACGCCGTCTCACCGTCGGCAGCACTCGGCCATGGGGCGCGATCATCGAACGTGACGCCATCGATCAGTCGACCGTCGCGGTCCCGGAGTTCGAGACGGTCGCCACCCGACTTGATCGACTTCTTGAATTCGCCGGCCACGGGCACCGTGTAGAACTCGTCGAACACCTTGCGATCCTTGCACAGCACCAGGTAGCCCTGCGCACCGAGAGTCGAGCCCGGTTCGAACGTGAAGGCCACCCCCTTGGCCAGGCGCCACCCGGAGAGATCCACCGGTTGGGACGTCGTGTTGTACAGCTCAACCCACTGCAAGGAATCGAGATCATCCGGGCCGTGATAGAAGATCTCGTTGATCGCGACCTGGGCGGACAGGGAGGAGGTCGAGACAAGGAGGGCAGAGAGGAACCAGCTCCGGGCGTGGCGCAGCTTCATGGACGAAGGAGGAAATGTGTCGCGCAGCGTGGCAGGGTTTTCGGACCCGGCAAGCTATCGATCGCGCCACTGCCCGACATGGGAACTCGCACCCGCTGCGCGAACGGGACCAAATCGTCGCCGGGCAGCGATTCGACGTCGAACGCCTGGAGGATGGGCAGTACCTGCTCACGCGGCAGCGACCGAAAGGCAACCACGGCTGGTCGATTGGCTGCTCGAATGTCCCGAAAAGGACTGGTTCCGGAACATTCCCTCGGAGTCGACCGACTCCCTCTGACCGGATGACTTTCCTCGTGGATGCCAACGTCCTGAGCGAGCCCACCCGCCCGACCCCAGACCCGCGGGTGCTCGCGTGGCTGCGTGCCCAGGAACTCAACCTCGTGGTCAACCCGATGAGTCTTGGAGAAATCGAGTACGGGATTCTTCTCTTGCCGACCGGCCGTCGTCGGAAGCGCCTCGAGCGATGGTTCGCGGCCGGTGTGGAGCGCCTCACGGTTCTCGATTTTGATCGTGCCACCGGCTCTCGCCGGGCGCGCCTCATGGCGGATCTTCGGCGCAAGGGACGTTCGATACCGATCAAGGAAAGCCTGATCGCCGCCACATCGCTGGTTCACGGTCTGACCGTCGCGACGCGATACACCCAGGACTTCGTCCCCGCCGGCGTCCGAATCTTCAATCCGTTCACCTCGTGATCGATCCCTGACGCGAACCCGCGTCCCCTGAACCGGTATCGCTCCGACAGGTGCAGCAGCGATCTACCTTCGGCGCGAACCCTCGCCGGGTCGAGCTCTCGGGCCTGACCGGACTGGTACCCTACCGTGGCCGACGCAACGCGACGGATGTGGCGGAGGGACTCCGTACCCGGCTTCCCGTCGGATGCCGGCAGGGCGCGTGCTTCGAGGCCGCCGCCGGGAGAGTGGGATTCCATGGATGGACTGATGTGTACCTTCCTGATCACTGGAGCCAATGGAGGTCTCGGACAGGCCATCGCGTCCCGGGCGCTGGCAGCGGATGCGGAATCCAGAGTCTATCTCGGAGTGCGCTCCTGGCGCCGGCGGGCAGTCGAATTATGCCGCGGCAAAAGCGGGTGTGATGGCGTTGACGCAGTCACTGGCCCGCGGGAGGCTGCCAGAGTTCGACCTTGTTGCCCTCGGGGTCCATCACCCACGCGAAGATGCCGAACTCGGATTCCTCGACCGAATCGAGGACATGGCAACCTTCGCTTCGGAGGAGGTCCACGAGAGCGCGCACGTCCTCCACGCGGTAGTTGATCATGAAGCTGGACTGGCTGGGAGCGAACTGCGGGTTGTCGGCCGGGCCGATGGACCAGACCGTGGTGCCCGCGGTGGGCTGGCCCGCGGAGTCGGTCCAGCGGAAGGCGGTTCCGCCCCAGTCCTGGACGTCGATCCCGAGGTGTTTCCGGTACCAGGCTTGGAGTTCGGGAGCGTGGCGGGCTTTGAAGAAGATGCCGCCGATGCCGGTGACGCGTTTCATGGGAGTCTCAGGAGCGGGAAGGGGATGAAGGGCGGGGTGTCGTTCAACCGTAGAACTGGCGCAGGTGATCCATGGGAAAGTAGCGTCCCGGACAACGGGTGTGACCCGGGTGAGCCTCGGTGTGGCTGACCAACCGCAGTCGCGGCCCCAGCAGTTCGCGCAGGCAACCGATCAGTTCGAGGGTCGCCGCCAGTTGGCGCGGAGTCGGGCGGGTCTGTTCGAAGTTGCCCACCAGGCAAAGGCCGATGGCGACCTCGTTTAGTTGTTCGCTTTGGACATGTCCCCCGTTGATCTGTCTGAGCCAGCGCTGGCCGATCTCGATATGGCCGTCGCGGGAGTCGACGCCGTTGCCAATGACGAAGTGGTAGGCGAGGCCGTTCTCCATGCCGCGGCGGCGGTGGGCGCGGTCATACGTGGTGGCGTTCCCCGTGTTGAGGCCACTGTGATGGCAGATCATGCAGTGCCAGCGTCCGCGTGGAATACGCAGGCGCCGGGTGACTTCGTGGACCGTGGCGGCGTAGCGCAGGGGACGTTTTAGACGTACCGCGGGCGGCTCCGTGCGCGTGGGCCGACGGGCCGGCGTGGTCGCTGCGGCGGCGGCGGTCGCGTGGGTGAGCGGACCGAGCAGCACGGCGGCCCCGACCAGGCCTTGGCTGAGGAAGGCACGGCGTTCCATGGTGAATCGCGCGCGAGAGTAGCGGCCTTTCCGCATCCGTGCCAGTCGCGGATGCGTTGGCGTAGGGACTCTTGGGCGGGGGACCCGGGGAGTCAGAGTGACCAATGATAGTAGACAGGGGTGGTGTGGCGACGCGCCTCGCGCAGGAACACCTGCCACTCGCGCAGGCGCGGCACCCAGTCCACGGGCTCGGCAGTGGGACGATGGCGAAGGCGCTGTCGACGGCGGCGTTCCTTCAAGATTCCAAAAGTCGCGGCCATTCCCAGCCAGGCGCCGAGAAGAAAGAGCGCTGCCTTGGACTCCGGATGGGCGACGTAGGAGTAAAGAAGCCCGAGAGTGACTCCGCCGGTGATGCTGTAGTAGGGGCGACTGCGCCAGATCGAGCAGGATTGGGTGAGGCGAACGATTTGCAGGGCGCGGCGTTCGTTCCAATCCCGAGAGAACGCCCGGAGCGCCGCGTCGGGCAGGGCGGCGAGGCGGTCGCATTCCTTTTCCGGCACCCGGTGGAATCCTTCGTCAGAGCCGGGCGCGAGGCTGGCGGAGGTCAGAGACCAGAAGGCATCTGGTCCGCTCTGGCCGAGGCGCTGGAAATCCTCGGGGAACAGGTAGTGCTGGAGCAGCCCGCCCGAGAAATCAAAGGAGCGCACGCCGGGGAGGGTGTCGTAGGGAGTGCTTCCGGCGCGGGCCGCGGCTTCGAGGACTCCCGCCTCGCCGGCGTAGAAGGTGCTGAACAGACTCATGGATGCGATGGGAGGTTGGCTGCGGTGTGGGGACTGGCTCGGGTCGCACTCGCTTCGCGGCGGAAGCAGTAGGATCGGTAGGTCATCTCCCCGCGGCGCAGCGCCTCGTGGACTCGGGCGCCAGGGATCCCGGCGAAATCACGACCTACGGCGTGAAGAAGCCGCGGCAGGCAGCGGGTCACGAGCCGCTCGCTGCGTGGGGCGTTGAGGCTCATTCCGCGCAGCACTTCGTCGCTGATGTCGCGGGAGTGCACCATCGTCAGCGGGGTTGTGGCGAGGGCGTGTTCCCAAGCCGGCAGCTGTTCGCGGAATCGGAAGTCGGCATACACGAAATGTCCGCCGGGACGCAGCACCCGGGTCACCTCGGCGAGGAAGGCAGGGAAATCCGGGTAACAATGGGAGGCCTCGACATTGATGACGGTATCGCAGGAGCGGTCGGGGAACGGGAGATGGCACGCGTCGCCGGTACGGAACGAGAGACCCGGGATCGGGTGGCGTTGCTGACAGAAGCGGATCGCGGCGGGATTCAGGTCGATAGCTGTGTAGCGCCGGGGTCGGAACGTGCGGGTGATCCACGACGCACCGCCTCCGTGTCCGCAACTGACCTCCAGCACCTCGCCGTCGTGGATGGGGGCCTGGGCGACCACGTGGTGGTAGAGCTGGATGCAGGCCCGGTGCGGTTCGTCGGCAGGGTCGAGGACCAGGTCCGCGGCAGGATCGGTCTGAAAGGCGTAGTTGAGAAAGAGCACGTCTTCATCCCGCAGTCGGCGGGTAAGGAACGGATACCAGAGCCGCCAAAGGGCCTTGCGGACCGGAGCGATGGAGAACAGGCCGTCGAGCAGCGACATCGCGGGCATCCACGCACGGAGGCGGGAGACGATTCCAGCGGGATTCCGGGGTCGCCTGCGTCGGCCACCGAAGTTCGCTCGACTCGTGGGTGGGTTGCCCGGCGGCCAAGGAGGGTCTCCTCGCTTGCAGATCGTCTCGAGCATGAGAGCATTGCGTGCATTCCAAGACGATCGGCGCGTAGCCTAGCCCGGGCGTGTCACGTTTTCGGACGATCGCGCATGGAACAATGGATCACGATGAAAACCCTGCGAGTCATGGTCGCCTGGCTGGCCCTTGTGGCGTGGCGGGCCGGCGCAGCTCCCGTCAGTTCCGCACCGCCTGACTTGGTGGGCTACGTGGCGTTGGTGGACGATCCTTCGGCCGGATCCGGGACGACACGCGTGACCTTTGACGCGGGATACACCTACTTCAGCAACGGCACCCCGCGCGAGCCGTACACGTACGAACGGCTGAGTGCGGACCGCTTTCGGGTGACGAATTATGATCCGAGCCGACCGGATACCGCCTGGTCCCACCTGTTATTTGCGTTCGTGGGGATCGGATCCGGGAGCATCTATGATGAGGATGATGGGATGTTCAAGGGGACCTTCCAACTGCTTCCGCCGGTGTCCCCACGGCTGGATCTGGCGAAGTTGGCTCCGGGGGAGTTGAAGCTCGTGGTGACGAGTCAGGCCGGGCAAATCGTCGTGCTTCAGGCCTCCACGGACCTGCGGACTTGGTCGGATCTCAGCACGAACATCGCGTGGAGCGGGCGATGGGAGTTCCCGATCACAATCAGCGGGGCGGAAGCGGTCCGCGCCCGGACCTGGTACCGTGCGTCCGTTCCGGTTCTCACGCGCTGAATTGGACCTGGGATCGGCGTGTGAAGGGGAGAGCGGTGATCGATACGCAATGAACCCGACCAGGCTCATGGTGTTGGCAGGGGCGGTGGCCTTGATAGTTGGGCTATTCGTGGGTCTTGCCTGGGGCCCGTTGGGGCGCGTGGGGCCGTATCCGGGGAGCCTGGCCAGAGGCCTGTGGAAGACCTCGTTGGTGCTGCAAGATCATGGAGTGGTGCGCCTGGCTCGTTGGATGCGGGACGCGTCGGAACGCGCTGAACAAGACTACTTGGCGCGTGCGATCGCGAAGGGGCAGGTGGTGTGCCTCTCGATGGTGGCGCCTGCGGGGACGGGGCCTCGGGAGTTGATTGGTACGGTGCGGACTCGGCTGACCGCGGCGGGGTTTGACGGCGAAATGGGACGCTTGGCGGACGAGGCGAATGGCCGGTTGCGGTTGGATTTCTATGTCGTTCCCAGCGAGATCGAGGCGATGAAGAAGCTGGGGACCGACCTGGGGATGGAAGTGCGGGTCAGCCAACCGGGAGTTGCCGAGCGGGCCAGCGGCGGGTAGGAAGCAAATTGTCTCTAGCGAAGGAATCTGTGGGTTCGGCGGCCGCGCCATCCTGGGGATGCCGAGAGGACCCCGAACCTCGAACGGGTAAAATTCCGACGCGGGAGACGCAGAAGCAGAAAGGATGTTCCATGGACTCCTCCATCCAGTCGAAGATCGTAGCATCGGTGATGGTGTTGGCTTCCGCTGCCACGGCTGAGGCCAGCCTCCTTTGGTCGTTCGATCCCGCCATGCGCACGGTGGGACCGAGGGAATCGATATTGATGACCGCGACCCTGGAAAACACCTCGGACACACCGGTGTTCATCGACTCGGGACCGGCCAGTTTCACGGGGGATTTTCAGAAGATCTATGACTGGACTCCGATCCTCAATTTGTTCGGCCGCACGATTCCGGCGAACGGCTCCCTGGACTTTGATTTTGGGCTGCTGACGCCGGTTGGGGGGGTGGTGGAGCCGGGTACGTATGTGAGCGACCCGGCGTATCTGTTCATCAATGGATCCGCTCCCATCGAGGCCCAGACTCGTTTCACCGTGCAGGTGGTGCCGGATACCGATCCGAGCACACTGTGTCTGTTGGCGCTGGCGTGTTCGGGTCCGGTGTGGTTGGCACGGCGCGCACGGGGCCAAGGTTGAGTGTTTGTCGCGGGTGACACGCATGGTCGGCCGTCTCCACGTTGGGGGCGGCCGTTTTCACTTCTATGAAATCATTCGAACGGGAGGACCAACGGTTTGTGGACACGGCCGTGGATGCGGTACGACGTGACGCCGCCATTGGCGAACTCATCGGGAAGCGGCGGGTGCTGTTCGGGTGCGCGATGGTGCTCAGCGTTTGCGCTATGGTAGCGGGCCTCGTGGGGGGCAACGCCGCCTCCGCGACGGGATTGGGGCTGGCGGCGGGCGTGCCGTGGATCCTGACGTTCAAGTATGAGGCTGAGCTGAGGATGCTGATGATCGTGCGAAGACTCACCGCGCCATGAAGGAGCTCGCGAGCGGTTGCCGGCTGCGGTTGGCGGAGGAGCGGGATGTGCCCGCGCTGGAAGTCCTCATCCCCCGGTCCGCGCGTGCCCTCCAGGTGCCGCACTATCGTCCGGAGCAGATCGAAGCGGCGCTGGGGCCGGTGTTTGGCGTGGATCGGCAGCTGATTCAGGATGGCACGTACTTCGTGGTGGAGATGAGTGGTCGGATCGTAGGAGCGGGTGGATGGAGCCGTCGTCGGTCGCTGTTCGGCGGGGATGAGGGTCGGACGCGAGAGGATGACATGCTGGATCCGGGTCGTGACGCCGCACGGGTCCGCGCTTTCTTTGTGCATCCGGATCAGGCGCGACGAGGTCTTGGACGGGCCCTGTTGGAGGCGTCCGAGGAAGCCATCGTCCGCGCGCGCTTTCGGAGGATCGAGCTGGTGGCGACGCTGGCCGGGGAGGTTTTGTATGCCGCGTGCGGGTATCGTGTGACGGAACGCGGCGAGATCGACCTGGTTGGTGGTTTGCGTCTGCCGGTGGTGTGGATGCGGAAGGAGGTCGGGTGAGGCTTGGTGAGGGCGGGGCAGGAGGGAGCCGGTGAGTGCGGAGCCGGCGTTTTTGAATGAGGTGGCGCATCGTCCGTGGCCAAGGCCGGCGCGCGCATGGAGCTGGCGTCAGTCGTGGGTCGACCTGGCGTTTCTGCACTACCGGGTTGAGGCGCGGGAGTTGCGCCGACATGTGTCGGGCTCGCTTCGGGTGGAGGAATTTCAGGGTACGGCCTGGGTGAGCCTGGTGCCGTTTCGGATGTCGGGCGTGGCGCGCCGGCCTTGGCCGGTGCTGCCTGGATTTGGGTCCTTCCCGGAGTTGAACCTGCGCACCTATGTGGAGGCGGAGGGGAAGCCCGGGGTGTGGTTCTTCAGTCTGGACGCGGCGTCGTGGCCGATCGTGCTGGGGGGACGGCTGTTCTACGGACTGCCGTATTATCGGGCGCGAATGAGTCTCTCGATGGGGGCTGGTGAATACCGGATCGACAGCGTGCGGCGCGGCGGCCGGGCCAGGTTCGCGGCGCGCTATCGGCCGCGGGGTCCGGTGTTTCACGCGCGTCCGGGAAGCTTTGAGCATTGGGTGGCGGAGCGTTACTGCCTCTATGCGCGGGCGCGGGACGGCAGTCTGGGGCGGGTGGAAGTGCACCATGCCGCATGGCCGCTGCAGCAGGTGGAGGTCGAGGTGGAGCACGATTCCCTGCTCCCCGGCTCCGGGTTGGGGGTCGGTGGCGAACCCGAAGTCAGTCACTTTTCGCGGGGCGTGGACGTGGTGTCATACGGCCTGGAACGGTTGGTGGAATAGCCGGGCCGGCCCACCTCATCGCCACGGGCTTGACGATCAGGTCCAGGCCGAGTGATGTCGCAGCAGGGTGGAATGACGCGACTCAGCATGAAACACACGGTGGCCATCTATGTGTATCCGGACGTCGAGGTCCTCGACTTTGCCGGGCCCTACGAGGTGTTCACCACGGCGACCCGAATGGCGGGGCGAGGCCACCGCGAGGGCACTCTGCCCTTTCGCGTGTTCACCGTGGCGCGGGAGGCGGGACTGGTGCGGGCGCGGGCAGGTTTGGAGCTGAAGGCCGAGTTTGGCCTCGCGGATCATCCTGCGGCCGATGTGCTGGTGGTTCCGGGGGGCGTGGTGACGGCCGAGTTGCAGCGTGCGGAGGTGATCCGGTGGTTGGAGGCGCAGTCCCGTGAAGCGACGATCACCGCGTCGGTGTGCACCGGGGCATTTCTACTGGCCAAGGCAGGGTTGCTGGAGGGGAAGGTGGCCACGAC
>JADLFD010000447.1 GCA_020845805.1 Verrucomicrobiales bacterium
CCGAAATGACCGCTGAGGTTCTGGACATGATCGCCGAACTGCGTGCCGAGGGACGCAATCTCGTCCTCGTCACCCACCAGATGGCGTTCGCCCGGCGCGTGGCGGATTACGTGGCCTTCATCGGGGATGGTGGCATCGCCGCTCACGGAACCCCGGACGCCCTGATCGGCGGCGGCTGCCGCGTCCCCCTGGTCCGCCGATTCCTGGATCGCGTGCTGTCGTATTAGGGGAAGGAACCAGGGCAGCCCCCTCGCGCAGTGAGCGCGGGGGCGGGGCACTACGCTGCCGCGGTAGGCGGCGTCGGCATCTTGGCGAGTTGATGCGTCAGGTAGGGAAGCAACTGCTTCTTCCGCGAGACGATGCCCACCATGCGATAGATCCCGGGCTCCACCTCGGGGTAGTCGATGGACTCGCGAAACTCCTCCGCTCCCGAAACCAGGAGCAGCGACACCTGTTCCACCACATCGGTCACCAGCAGTGCGGAGAAGTAATAGCCGCGCTCACGTCGGTAGGCCTCCAGCGCCTGCTGCACGTCGGCCTTGCGGTCGCGGAAATTCTCAAACCCGAGCTCTTCGATCTGGGCCACCGAGTACCGAACCCCCGCCTCGGCGTATTCCTTGCAATCCGCGGTGATCGCCTGCGCGGGAGGACGAGAGACGAGGATGGACCCGGACGCGAACAACTGGTCGGTGAATTCCTTGGCATTCACCCCCGCCGCCGCCTCCAGGCGTGCCAGGACCTCGGCATCGCGACGCGTGGTGGTGGGCGACGTCAGGTTCAGGGTGTCGGCGACCAATCCCGACAGCAGGATGCCCGCGATGGGCGCCGGGAGGTCCACTCCGTAACGGAAGAAGCAGTCCGCCACGATGGTGCTGGTGGAGCCTACGGGCTCGTTGCGGAACAGGATTGGTTGCTGGGTGCGCAACGCGCCGATGCGATGGTGGTCGATGATCTCGAGAATTTCCACCTCGTCCGCCCCGGTTACGGCTTGGGAAAGCTCGTTGTGGTCCACCAGGATCAACCGCTTCTCCACCGGCTTCAGGAAATCGGACTTGGTGAGGATTCCCACCACGCGCCCCTCATCATCCACCACCGGAAAGGCGGGAAACGCCGAATTGGTGGCCACGTCGCGGACGCGACGGATCTGTTCCTCCTGGTGGAACGAGAGGAAATGCTCGTCCTGCACGTGACGCACCGGGACGGCCGCGCGGCAAAGCATGGAGGTGGTGGCCGAGTCGTAGGGTGAGATGATCAGCGACACCTCATTGCGCCGCGCCTCCTCGGCCACTTCCTCCGACACCGCCAACCCCCCGGTCACCACCAGAGCCCGGACCCGCGCACGCACCGCGAGTTCCTGCACATCCACCCGATCGCCCACCACCACCAGCAGGCGTTCCGGAGGATAGTTCTGCAGGCGCTCGGCAAACGAGGAACTCCGCATCGCCCCGATCATGAGGATGAGGTCGTCCTCCCGATCCGGGTCGAACCCGCAAATCAATCGCCCGCGTACAGTGCGCGCCAGGCTCCGCACCGAGGCGATCACCCGCCGCGAATCGAACGCTCTTCCCACCGCGGGGAAGAAAAACTTGCTGGCTTTGAACACCGACACCAGCGCCCGGCACCGACGCTCGGCGTCCAGGATCGGCAGGACCCGGATGTTCGCGTTGTCCATCAAGGTCAGCGCCTCCGTCGCGGTGGCGTCCGGCCCGACCGAGAGGACGTTGCTCTCCATCACGTCCTGCACCCGGGGCGAAACATCCGCCACGAATCGAGGCGCCGGCACCCCAAAGGTGCGCAGGATGAAATCAATGCGCTCGTTGGTGTCGCCACAACGCGCCGCAACGGCCTCCGGCATACCCGTGCGCCGCTTGAACTCCGCATACCCGATCGCGGAACAAATGGCGTCGGGATCCGGGTTCCGATGCCCGATGACGAGAACCTCCTTCATCCTTCAGTTGTAGTAGAACGTGAACCGAACCTCACGCGAGTTGCTGCCCACCATCCGCATCATGTCCGGCGGCCATTTCTCATATGGCGCGGGATCCCGCACCGCGCGCACGCAGATGGACTCGAGCAGGGCGTCCACACTCGATTCCACCGGCTCCACGATCCGCACGGTGCCGTCCGATTGCAGACGAAACTTCACCACCACCCGCCCCGTCGCGCCTCCCGCGAAGCGCCGTTCCTCGAGCAGCGCGAACCAGCGGTTCTGCACCGCCATGACCAGTGCCTCGTCATAGGCACCAAATCCGGTGCCCTTCACGTCCAGGCTTCCCACGCCCCGTCGAGCCACGCCGCCATCCTGCTTCATCTGTTCCCCGGCAAGCAGGTTCTGCCTCAGCTTCGCTTCGGTCACCGTGCGCGGCCGTGCGCGCGGCGGCGGCGTGGGCGTTCCAGGAGGGGCCGTCACCGGATTCGGATTGGGCGCCGCTGGCTGAGGATTCGGAGCCGGCACCACCTTCGGCGCCGGCGGCAAAGGACGCACCATGGCTAACTCGCCCACACCCGCCGGGCGTTGGGGCTCGGGCTGCGGCGCAGTCAGCTTCGGCGGCGGCGGCGCCACCACCGGGTCCACCACCGGAGGCGCGCTGCGAACCGGCTCGGGTGTGACTTCCTTCCCCACCGGCTCGGGCGGCGGCGGCGGGGTCGCACGGGCCGTCGGAACGGGAGGCGCCGTTTCCGTGCGGATGGATTGCGTCTGGCGCCCGTCGAACTTCGGTCGTTCCAGGGTTCCCGGCTCCGGATTCGCCGCACGGCTGTTCTGCGAGGAATAAAATGCGGAGTTGGGCGGCGGTTCGTCCGAAGGCTGCGTCACCTGCACGAACATCATCGGCTCTTCCGCCTCGCGCTGCTGCTCCGCCTGGCGCATGCGCTCCTGCAACCGCACAGCCTCCTCGGGCGTGATGCGGACCTTGCTGAACACCGCAAACGGCCTGGCCTCCCACCACTTCAACTGATGGCCGATCTGCACCACCGCAAAGAAGGTGGTGTGCAGCAGGATGGAAACGACAAGCGCCCCCGCCAGCCGGTGGATGAGCGGGTCGTCATCGCCTCGTCGATAGGATCCGAAGGACATCCCGCCCCGAAAGTGAGCGAACAGGCGCGGAACCGCAACCGCGGCCTCGGGAGGCTGAGAGAGACCGCGCCGGGATCACCGCGCCTGTTCACCGGGTACGACCCCAGTCGTTGAGCGCGCGTTCAGAAAAACTTCCGCCCTCCATCCACTCCAACACTTCGCCCACCAGGAAAAGCGATCCCGCCACCACCACCAATGCCTCCGACGCCATTCGTTCGGTAGCCTCGCGCAGTCCCGACGCCACTTCCACGCGCGCACTCGGACAATGCCGGGCGAGGACCGCCGCCAACTCCGCCGGGGGACAACCCCGGTTCGAATGCACCGGAACCACGACCGTCCGTGCCGCTCCCGCCACCAACCCCGGTCCCGCGCTGGCCAGCTCCTTGTCCGCCAGCATCCCGAGAATCAACGCATACGGCCGATCCCCAAACTGCTCCCGCAACGCTTCGGTCAGCACGCCGAACGCCGGGCGGTTATGCGCCCCATCGATCACCCAGGTCTGCCGGCCCCGCTGGCGCACCTCGAATCGGCCCGCCCACCGCGCCGACTCAATGCCCACTCGCACCTGCTCGGACGCCACCGGCCAGCGATCCTGAAGTCCGCGCACCGTGGCCACCGCCAGCGCCGCATTCCGCCGCTGATGCTCCCCTCGCAGCGTGAGATTCCAGGACCGGACCCTGGCCACTTCATCGTGCCCGGCCCCCACCCACTCCAACGGCGCACCCACCGCCCGCGCGGTCTCGCGCAAGACCGCCAGCGCCGCCGGATCGTCCGTCGAGGTGTACGCCGGGACGCCCGGCTTGAGGATCCCGGCCTTCTCGGCGGCAATGGCCTCCAAGGAATGGCCCAGCCATTCCATGTGATCCCAACCGATCGGCGTGATCACCGCGGCCTCCGGTCGCACCACGTTGGTCGCGTCCAGACGTCCACCCAGCCCCGTCTCCCAAATCACCAAATCACACGCCTGCTCACGAAACCACTGCAACGCCACCCAGGTGACCAACTCGAAGAACGTCGGCTGTTCGTCCTCCGTCCACCCTTCCAGCAAACCGGCGGCGCGCGTGATCCACCGCGCCGTGTCGGCCTCCGAAACGCACTCGCGCCCCACCTGCAGGCGCTCACGAAAACTCACCAGATGCGGCGAGGTGAACAGGCCCGTCCGACGCCCCGACACCCGGTAGACGCTTTCCAGAAATGCGCACGTCGAACCCTTGCCGTTGGTGCCCGCGACGTGGATGAAACGCAGCCCGCGCTCGGGATGACCGGAGAGCTCCAGCAGGCGCTGCATCCGCTCCAGTCCGGGCCTCATCCCGTGACGACGCAGGCCGTCGAGAAACGCCAGAGCCTCCAGGTAGGTCATTGGCAAATCATCCGTCGGCCCGTTCCCGGACTCACAGCGGCTTACGGTGCAGGTGCTCGTGCACCGCGGCGATGAAGCCGCGGAAGAGCGGGTGCGGAGCATCCGGTTTGCTCTGGAACTCCGGGTGGTACTGCACCGCGGCGAAAAACGGATGATCCTTGAGCTCGATGCACTCCACCAGGCTGCCGTCCGGCGTGGTTCCCGCGAACACAAACCCCGCCCCCTCGAACTGCGAGCGGTAGTCGTTGTTGAACTCATACCGATGCCGGTGCCGCTCGTTCACCACGAACGCATTGTAGAGCCTCTGCGTGCGCGTCCCCATCACCAACTGACAAGGCTGCGCTCCCAGGCGCATCGTGCCCCCCTTCAGGTGGACCGCCCGTTGGGAGTCCTGCAGGTCGATGACTGGATGCGGCGTGTCCTGGCGGAACTCCGTGGAGTGCGCCCCCTCCAGACCCAGCACGTGACGCCCAAATTCAATGGTGGCGATCTGCATGCCCAGGCACAGGCCCAGGTAGGGAACCCGCTGCTCACGAGCGAACCGGGCCGCCGCAATCTTGCCCTCGATTCCCCGCTCGCCAAACCCGCCCGGCACCAGAATCCCTCCCACGCCCTTGAGCACACGCTCGGCGCCGTCCCGCTCGATCTGCTCGGCATCCACCTTCTCGATCTGCACCCCGCAGTCGTTGGCAATGCCGCCATGAATGATGGCTTCGTAGACGGATTTGTAGGCGTCCTGGAGCTCGATGTACTTGCCGACCACCGCGATCCTCACGCGATGTGCCGGAGCGATGAGTTTCCGGATGATCTCCTGCCAGCCACGCATGTCGGCCTGTGGCACATCGAGATGAAGCAGGCGGCACACCAACTCGTCCATCCGCTCGCGCTGCAGCATCAGCGGCATCTCGTAGATCGAGTGCTCGACGTCCTTGGCCTCGATCACCGCCTCGTACGGCACGTTGCAGAACAGGCCGATCTTCTGGCGCACCTCTTTCTCCAGCGGATACTCGCAACGGCACGCGATGATATGCGGCGCGATGCCGATTTCACGCAGCTTGGCCACCGACTGCTGCGTGGGCTTGGTTTTCAATTCACCCGCAGCCTTGATGAAAGGGACGTAGGTGACGTGGATGAAAATGGCATTGTGCGGCCCGACGTCCTGCGCGAACTCGCGGATGGCCTCCAGGAATGGCAATCCCTCGATGTCGCCCGTAGTCCCACCGATTTCCGTGATCAGGACGTCCGCTTTGGTCGCCTCCCCCACGAGATAGATCCGCTTTTGAATCTCATCCGTAACGTGCGGGATCACCTGCACCGTCTTGCCGAGGTATTTCCCCTCCCGCTCATTGTTGAGCACGGTCTGGTAAACCTGCCCGGAGGTCAGGTTGTTCAGTCGGGTGAGCTTGGTGTGCGTGAACCGCTCGTAATGCCCAAGGTCCAGGTCGGTCTCCGCCCCGTCGTCCAGCACGTACACTTCCCCGTGCTGATAAGGGCTCATGGTGCCCGGATCCACGTTCAGATACGGGTCGAACTTCTGGAGCGCGACCTTGAGGCCACGGTGCTCTAAAAGGGTGCCGAGAGCGGCGGCCGTCAACCCCTTGCCCAGGGAACTGACCACGCCTCCCGTCACGAAGATGTACTTCATGGGCTTTCAGGCTCCCAAGGCGTTCGCTTCATCGCCAGCGTAAAGTGATTGGTCGCGACGAGGCCAGGCGACAAAACGCCTCAGCTTCAGTCCAACCGAACCACCTGGGCCGTCACATTGTCGCGGCTCCCCCGCGTGATCGCCTCGCGGACCAGACGCTCTGCCTGATTGATCCCACCCGCCGTGGTGGACGCCTCGCCCAGCAACTCGAGCACCTGCTCGTTGTAGAGGCCGTCCACCAGCCCGTCCGTGCACAACACCAGCGTGTCGCCAGCGTTCACCGGCACTTCACCCACTTGCGGATCCACGAACTGGTTGTCGCCCCCCAGCGCGCGCTGCAGCACGTTGCGCCGTGGATGCGTCCGCGCTTCGCGCTCGTTGAGCTTCCCGTTCCGGAACAGCCAGCCCACGTACGTATCGTCTTCGGTCAATTGCGTCATCCGCCCAGTACCCGCCTCAACGCGATAAATGCGGGAATCACCCACGTGCGCGAAATGCAACCGCCCAGGCATCAGCCAGCACAGACTCAAGGTCGCCTCCATGCCCTGACACTCCGCGTAACTCGAGCCCAGGTATTTCAAGGCGCGATGGGTCTGACGGAAAAGCTCAGTCAAAACCGCGGGCACGTCGACGCCCGCTCCGGTGGTGGTGCGACGGAACGACCTGGGCAACAGGGCGGTGATCTTCTCCACCGCAATGCTGCTCGCGTATTCCCCGGCCTTCGCCCCACCCATGCCGTCGCTCACGGCAAACACATGATCATGCTCCGCGCACGACGCCTCCCCGTGTTTGCCCAGATGGTGCACCTCCTGGGCATCGAACTGCACCCCGAGAAACGCATCCTCGTTATTGGGCCGCAGCCGCCCGCGGTCCGTGCACCCAAACCATTGAACCTTCAGTGGCGCGCTCACGA
>JADLFD010000448.1 GCA_020845805.1 Verrucomicrobiales bacterium
CCCCTGACGACGGCCCTGTCCAAGAGTCAGGACTACACCCTTCGCCCTGGATTCGTCGGGCAGTTGAATGATCCGCCTCAGCCCGGCACGGACTTGCTCGTCCGCCCGCACGGCCTGAGCCGCAAGTTCCGCGTCGCTCAAATCCTGGCCAACGACACCGATCCCGAAGCCGGGCCGTTGGTGATCGTGGCCGCCGGACCGGAAACCGAGCGTGGCGGAAAGTCGGGGCTCGCGGGGGACTGGCTCTTCTACGATCCCCCGACTTCCCGATCCTCCGTGGACCAGTTCTATTACCTGGTCGCCGACGCCGAAGGCGACCGCGCGCTGGGTTTGGCCAGCATCCAGGAAGCTCCGGAGGACACTCGGTCACGTCGGAATTTCCTCGGCATCACCCCTCTGGCGACCGGGCAACTGCGCCTCGATTTCATCGGCATTCCGAACCTGACGTACCGCCTCGAATGGAAAGGCAGCCTGGCGGAGGACACCTGGCAGTTCCTGGCCCGCGTCCAGGCCGGTCCTCAGGGACTCTTCTCGTGGCTCGAGACCCCCACCACCGAAGCGCGCTTCTACCGCGCCTTGGCCGAGTAACCCACCCCATGAATCACTCTCCCATGCTCTCGAATCCCAACCCCGATCTTCCCCCGGAACGCCCAGGAAGTGTCGCCGACACCCACTGCACATCGCAAAGGGCCGCGCCCGCTACTCCATTGCCCTCCTCAAATGCGCGTCGGAGGGGCGCTCGACCCAGATGGCCGCTGGGCCGCACGCCCGTCCTCCTAACCTGCCTGGCGCTTGGCCTCGCGACCACCGCCGCCCGCGCGATGCCATTCGTGGCCTTCCACAGCGGACCGCGAGGCCTCGAGGTTCCCGACGCGACTCTGGAGGGCGTCTTTGACTCCCTCAGCGTCGTCACGCCTTTGAGGCAAGTGTACGACCTGCGGGTCTCCTTCAACCTCGACCCTGGTCCCGACGGTGCCTTCGCCGGCGACCTGTACATGACCCTGGTGCACGGGGACCGGGTGGCCGTGCTCCTGAACCGCCCCGGCAAAGATTCCACCCATCCCCTCGGCTACGCCGACTCCGGGGGCTTTAGCGTGACCCTCAGCGACACAGCTCCGTCCGAGGACATCCACCGGTATCATGATGCCCTCTCCCCTGGAGTGCTCGCGTCGGATGCCACCCCCCTGGACGGACTCTGGCAACCCGATGGACGACTCGTGGATCCGCGCGTGGTGAGCGATGCCAGTCCGCGCACCGCCATGCTCAGCCAGTTCCTCGGCACCGATCCCAATGGCTCGTGGACCTTGTTCGTGGCCGATCTCAGTGGGGGCGGCGAGGTTCAATTGCGGGACTGGTCGCTGCACTTTGGAACGACGTCCGTGCCCGACACCGGCACGCCGCTCGGCTTGCTGATCTTGGCCGGAGCCGCCATGGAACTCGCGCGCCGCCGAACGCTTCGTCCCTGACGCTTCCCGTCGCCGGCATCGGTGGATCAACCCGCTTTCCGAAGTCCGCAGTTTCATCCACCGATTTCGGCGATTCTCACAGAGAGGGAACGGACGAATTCAACAGCGATCCGGGGATGCCAGCTCATCCGGATGACTCGCCCCACCTTGCGTGCGCACCCACGAAAGGTGGGGCGAACCGTCCTGGCGCGCCGTGCGATCAGAGGATCGTCCGGACCGACAGAGAAAGGATGCGTTCAGCTCCGCAACCTCCGGCAGGGAATCCTTCTTATCTGGGTCGGAGCAACAGGAGACCGAGCATGCCAACCCTCATCCAAGCACCACATCTCACGGGCTTCGTGCCCCCCGATTCCTCCCTCGCTACCCCGGGAGCGACGAACCCTTCCATCCCGGCCTTCGGGTGCCCTCGAGTTGGGCCATTCCATCGATCGGACACGCGCTCAACCGCCCCCGTGGCGGAGACCACCGCCGCCCCCAGCCGCCCTGCGGCCTTCCCGGCCCCCCGTGGCGTCGAAACCGATGCGCCTTGCCGGTCCCGGCAGGGCGTCACCCGTCGCGCGGCACGAATCCTCGACTGGCTGCGCGCCGGCGCCGCCATGGCCCGGTATTCCACTCGATTCCTGCCGGCGGTGCTGAGGTGTCATTCATTTGCGGCCCCGTCGGCGCTGCCGGTCCTGCGGATGACGACCTCACTCCCAGGAAGCCGCATCGACGAGTGGAAGAAATTCTTCCAGTCCCCGGAAGGAACGACCCCGCTCTTCACCTACTTCACCCCGGAAAACAGCCGTCTCCTCTTTGGCATGCTGAACAAGTTCGGCATCAACTTCCGGCACCTGCTCCTCGTCCAGCACGATCTCGTCGCCAGCTCTGGCACCGGATGCCTGATCTCCGACGCGGCTTACGAACTCGAGGCGCATGTGGCGGAACTGCGGGTCCGACCCCGCCAACATGTCGCACTCGCGTTTCGGTGCGTGGTACGCCGGGCCGGCCACCCTGCGCCCGTCTTCGAAACCTCCGACCGATTCCTCGTGAAGGAAGTGCCGCTGCCGGACTACGAAGCGCTCCGGTCTCGAAGCGATTTGCCACGCGGCGCCGACAAGGAAGCCCTGGCACCGCGCCTTGATCCGGAATCGCCTTCCGTTCGCCGTCATTCGCTACGGGTTCCGATGGGCGCAGGACTCGGGTTCGGCCTGCTCTCGGGTGATCTCAACCTGGCGCATGCCCACGACAGGCTAGCGCGGTGGTTTGGTCACCCACGGCCTTTCGCCCAGGGGCTCTACACCTCCAACCAGGTGGTGGCCACGCTCGCTCGGCTCGCCGGCCTGTCGCCCACGCGATTGTCCGTCCGCTTCTGTCGTCCGCTCGTCCTGGGTCAGGACGCCCTGCTTCTCCACTCGGATAGGGCCTTCGAGGTGCTGGACGCGTCCGGGAAGCTGGTGGCTGCCGGAACCTTCGGGGCCTGAACGCTGCGACACGAAGACCCATCCACGGATACCGATATGAAATCGCCCCGTCTTACTCGCTCGCGACCCTCTCCGTCCGCCCGCGTCCGGCTGGCCTGTGCGCTCATCGGATGGATTCTCGTCCTGACGCTGATGCCTCTCGCCGCTCACCACCTCGGCGGCTGGCTGCTCGTGCTGGCGCCCGTCATCGGCGCCTACTTTGTCTCCTGGATCGGCATGCTCCGACACGAGCTCTGGCACGGGTACGTCGAGGGCGTCGACAACCGGCGCTTCTACCG
>JADLFD010000449.1 GCA_020845805.1 Verrucomicrobiales bacterium
CCGCTGTCGACGTTCGGGTTGGATGTCGATACCGGCTCCTACGCCAATGTGCGGCGGTTTCTGAACGCGGGCTCCTGGCCGCCACGCGCCGCGGTGCGCGTGGAAGAGATGCTCAACTACTTCGACTACGCGTACCCGGACCCCGCCGGCGAGGATGTGTTTGGCGTGCGCAGCGAGGTGGTCGCGTGTCCGTGGGCTCCGGACCATCGTCTTGTGCGCCTCGCGCTCAAGGCTCGTGCGATGCACGGGGAGGCGCCGGTGGCGAATCTCGTATTCCTCGTGGACGTCTCAGGTTCCATGCAGCCGGAGGAACGACTTCCGCTGCTGAGACAGGCTCTCCGCGCCCTGACCAAACGCCTCTCGCCCTCCGACCGCGTGGCCATCGTCACCTACGCCAGCGGCGCCGAGTTGCGCCTGCCCAGTACTTCCGGAGAGGCCCGGGATCGCATTCTCGAGGCCCTCGACTCACTCCAGCCCGGTGGCGGGACCCACGGCGAAAGCGGGATCCGCAAAGCATACGAGGTGGCGCGCGCCCATTTCATCCCGGGCGGCGTGAACCGCGTGCTGCTCTGCACCGACGGCGATTTCAACCTGGGCATGAGCGATCCAAACGCCCTGGTCCAAATGATCCAGTCGGAGGCCAGGGACGGGGTGTTCCTGACCACCCTCGGCGTGGGGACCGACAACTTCAAAGACGCGCTGATGCGACGCCTGGCGGATCACGGCAACGGCTCCTACCACTACCTCGATAGCTTCGAGGAGGCGCAGCGTGTGCTCCTGGACCAACGCGACTCGAGGTTCGTCGTCGTGGCACGCGACGCCAAGGCCCAGGTGGAGTTCAATCCGGCTACCGTGGCCGCCTGGCGGTTGGTGGGGTACGAGAAGCGCCTGCTGCCGGCCGAGGCCTTCAACGACGACACCAGAGACGGGGGTGAGGTCGGTGCCGGCCAGACCGTCACCGTCCTGTACGAGATCGTGCCCGTCGGGACGCGCGTTCCCGGAGCGGTGGACCCGCTCAAGTACCAACCCTCATCCGTGTTCCGCGTGGATCCCCGTCGAATCGAGGGGGAGCGAGGCACGGACTGGCTGACGCTCAAGCTGCGGTATCAGCGGCCGGAGGGTTCGCGCAGCGTGCTGCAGGAGATCCCGGTGGCGGCCGGGAATCCCACGGCGAAACAGGGTGGGGATGCCGATCTTCGGCTGGCGTTGGCAGTCGTGGCCTTCGGTTCCACGCTGAAGGACCCCGCCTGGCACAACGGACACGGCTTCGACCTCGCCCTGGAACTGGCCCGCGAAGGGGTGGGCGCCGATCCCGCGGGGATCCGTGCCGAGTTCGTCACACTGGTGCGCAAAGCCCAGCGACTCACCCGGCCTAGTCTTTCGCACTAACTCCCTTTTTTTGGGATCCCGCAAGACGCCTCCTTGACTTTGCCCCTGCTTTCCCTGACAACGGCCGAGTTCCATTTTTCCCAGGCACTAATCAAGGAGTGAGTGCCACCTGGAATTCCTATGCACGCCTGGTCTGTGCTTAGCACTTGCCGGGCCGTGTTTCGTGGTCGGTCCACTTGAGGGATTGCAGGAAACTGCCGACACACTCGGAGTTCTCCGGGACAGGTCGTGCGAAGTCGCCCCGTTGAGGGTGGCTCGTGCCGATGTCAGGAGTGTTGCCGAGCGAGGTCGATCGCAGTGCCGAAGCATGGAACGAGGGAAGGGAATGAGACCGCCGCTGCCTGCCCGCGCGTGAGTCGAAACGTCCATAAACCGGGGTCACAGGGTGGACTCGAGTTGGAACAACTCGAGCCGCGTGTCCTGCTGTCCGGGGTCCCTCTCCCCGATGGATCCTCCTTCGAGGACAGTACCGCGGCGACGAACCAGGCGGCCGAGACCGTCGCCGGCCCGCTCCTGGGTACCGGTTCCTCCGTTGCGGACTCACTCGCGGATCAGTCACTCACTGTGTCATCCCGTCCCATCGAGGATATTTTCGATGGTGTGGGGGAAGCCCTCGCGGAGGTTCCTTTTGAGGTGCCGTCTGAGGCGGCTTCCGACCCTGGCTCTCCCGCCGATGACCATCCTGCCGGGGCCGATGGATCGGCTCCCGTTCTCGATCTCTCCGCCCCCGACACGGGGGCGGGTGCGAGTCCTTCGGTGGTGACATCCAAGACCGCGCCCGCGTCTGAGGTGGATGCCTCAGCTGACACTACCCTCGCGACAGCCACGGTGTCCGCGACCTCGGGCGTGCCGCCAGTGGCGTCGGCCCCCGACACCTCCTCGCGTTCCCCGGCTGGGACCGGGGATGTCATTTCCTCTTCCCTGGTGGAGACGTTGGATGCCGCCAACGGACCCCCGGCCGCGGCGCCCACGGTTGCCACCGCCAGCCCGCGTGTCTTTTCGCCCGGGCATAGTCCAGGCAAGCAGGTCATCAACGGACCCGAGATCTGGAGCGGCGGGGAGTCCTACATTTGGGAAATCAATGACGTCGATGGCCTGGAAGGGGCCGATCCCGGGTGGGATTACATGCAAATCGACGGGTCCCTGCAGGTGCAGGCGACCGCGGCGAACCGTTATGTCCTGACGGTCAAGTCTCTCACCCTCGCCAACGCCGCGGGGAACGTTGCGGATTTCAATAACGCCTCCTCTTACACGTGGCGAATCGCCTCGGCTGCGGGCGGAATCACGGGCTTCGACGCGACGGCCTTCCAGATTACCACTGCGAGTTTCTCCAATCCCCTCGGAACCGGCACCTTCATCGTCGACCTTTCCGCCGACGGCCACGACCTCCTTCTGCGGTATCGTCCCAGCCTCCCGTCGGCCACCGGTGAACTCAATGGCACGACCTGGACGGAGGAAGGTCCGTTCCAGTCGAACGGCAATCGCAACACCA
>JADLFD010000450.1 GCA_020845805.1 Verrucomicrobiales bacterium
GCGAGGGTTCGCCCTCGGGGACGGCCCCCCCGAGCATGGCGCCGGACTGGTTGCGACTTCCTGCGGGCCGTCAAAAACGACAGGGCGTGCCCGAATCGACGCTTTCGCAGCCATTATGGAGCTCCTAAAGTTCCGTCCGATGCTACCCCCCGAGGATCTCGAAGGCGGCTTGCCGGTCGGTGGCCAATTTCCCACCACCCAGTGGTCCGAAATCATCCGCATAAAGGACGACGAACAACGCGAAGCCGCTCTCGATGCGCTGTGCAGGATCTACTGGCAGCCGCTGTACATCTATCTTCGCCGCGATCAGAAAACCCGTGAGGACGCCGAAGATATCGTCCAGTCGTTCCTGGCGCGCGTGAGTCAGCGCGGCGATCTCGAGAAACTGGATCCCTCCCGCGGGCGCTTGCGCACTTTCTTGCTCACCGCCCTGAAGCATTTCGTCATCAACTGGAAGGAACACCAAGCGGCCCAACGTCGCGGAGGCGGCGCACCGCATCTCTCGCTGGATCTCCTCGAGGCCGAGAACTTGTGCGCCGCCGATCTGGCTGACCACGTCCGGGCCGACCTCGCCTATGATCGAGCCTGGGCCCGAACCATTCTCCGCACCGCCTATGCCAAATTGCAGGACGAATACCGGCGCGCAGGCCAAGAGTCCGTGTTCGCCACCCTCTCCCGCTTCCTGGATGGGACAGAAGCGAGCCCCGGCGCGTACGAGAACGCCGGCCAGGTCTTGAGCATGAAACCGAACACCGTCGCGGTCCGGGTCCTGCGCTTGCGCCAGCGCCTGCGCGCTTACGCGCTGGCCGAGGCGGCAGCGACGGTGGGCTCGCTCGCAGACGCAGAATCCGAACTCCGCGAGCTCTACCAGGTCCTCTCGGCACCCACGTAACGACGCTGGCGGCGGCGGTGGCTCTCCCTCCGTCAACCCACCCGTCCATTGACCCCATGCACCCGCCCTCCGATCCCCTGCCTAACACAGGCGGACTGCGGTGTCCCCAATGTGGCGAACCGGTGTTCGAGAGTATCCTCGGCGGCGCCTGCAGTCGGTGCCTCGGCCGCATCCTCACCCAATCAGTATCCGAAGAAGTACCCCATGACCCTCCTCAACCGGGAGTTCGACTAGGTAATTACCTCCTCTTGGACGAGATCGCCCGCGGCGGAATGGGCACGGTGTTCCGCGCGCGCCAGGCGGGTCTCGACCGCTTGGTCGCCGTCAAAGTCGTCCGCGACCACGTCTGGACCACACCCTCGGACCTCCGCCGCTTTAGGGCGGAAGCGGCCGCCGCCGGAAAGCTGCGCCATCCGAACATTGTCTCCATTCATGAGGTCGGTGAGCACAATGGACATCACTTCTATGCGATGGACCTCATCGAGGGTCCCAGCCTGGCCGAACGGGTACGCTCCGGGCCGCTCCCCGGCCCGCTAGCAGCCCGCCTTGCACTGAAGATCACTCTCGCCGTCCAGTACGCTCACGAACACAACGTCCTCCATCGTGATCTCAAACCAGGAAACGTCCTCGTCGATGCACGGGGCGAACCTCAGGTCACGGATTTTGGACTGGCACGCCCGCTCGACGGAGACAGCTCCCTGACTGTGTCCGGACAAATCGTCGGCACCCCGGCTTACATGTCTCCAGAACAGGCCCGCTCGTCCAAGGAGTTGGATGCGCGTTCCGACGTGTACGCCATCGGAGCCCTCCTCTACCACCTGCTCACGGGTTCGGCGCCCTTCGCCGGCAGCACGCTTCCCGAAACCCTGCGCCTGGTCTTGGAGAACGAACCGGCAGCGCCCCATGTGCTGAATCCATTCGTGCCGGCGGACCTCAGCGCCGTTGCCCTCCGATGTCTGGAGAAGGAGCCCGGCCGGCGCTACGCCTCGGCCCAGGAACTCGCGGATGACCTCGCGCGCTTCCTGGAAGGAAAGCCCACGCTCGCGCGCGCGCCTCACGCCTGGGAGCGAGCCTGGAAATGGGCGCGCCGCCGGCCGGCCCTCGTCGCCCTGGCCAGCCTGGTGGTCATTTCCACTGCCATGGCGCTCGTGCTGGAAGTGCGCGGCCGCCGTCAACTGGCATCCGCACTGCATCGCGCCGAGAGTCTCGCCTCATCGCTCACGACCAATCTTGCAACCCGCCTGGGAGCACTGGGTCAAGTGCAGTTGCTCGACGAAGTCAACCGCAGCGTCGCGGACCACTTCGCACACGTGGATCTAGCCACTGCCAGTCCCCAGACATTGCTGGCGTTTGCCGACTTCCAACGCCACACCGGGGACGCCCACGCCGCATGGAATCGCCTGGACGCGGCAACGACCCATTTCGCGCAATCGGTGACCGTCCTGGAACGATTGCCTCGCTCCGACTCAGTCCAACAGCAATGGCTGGACATCTGGCTCACGGCAGGCACGCACTGGGCGCGTTCCCTACGCCGTACTGGCCGCTTGGCCGAGGCGCTTTCTGTCACCTCGTCTCTTAGTCATCGAATCCGGAACTCCGAAGCCACGGGCTCGATTGACACCTCCTGCTCCAACAGCCTCGCTCTCTATTACCTCGAATGCTGCCAACTCGAAGTGGAACTGGGTCAGCTCGACCGCGCCCGCCAATCGCTGGCCGAAGCCAGAAGTCTGGTTCAGGCAACCGGTAAAACGTCCGCCGACTCTTCCCGCTCGGCAGAAAGGGACCGTGTCCTCGCGGAGATTGCTCATCAGGAGGTCACGCATGCGAGCGCGCTGGGCATCGAACCGGGCGATGCCTGCATCACCGCCGAACAGGGGTGCCGCCTTCTCGATCGCTGGGTCGCCGATTCGACGCTCGATACCGACCTCCTTCGCAATCTAGTCGCGTTGCGCCAGGCAGCAGGGACCGCCTTCCTCGCGCTCAGACCCGCCCCAGGTTCGCCACAGGCGGAGGAGGCCACCCGCCACTTCTCGGAGGCCGTCCAGCAGAGCCGAAGGATGCACCTCCACGATCCATTCAATCTCCACTGGCTGGATGGCCTGTGCTTGTCCCTCGGACATCTCGCCAGGTCCCACCTGACGAACCAGCTTCCCAGGGAAGCTGCATCGCACATTGCCGAGGCTCTCCAGCTTTCTCAAACTCTCACCACCGAAGGCAGTCTCCCCAAACTCTGGGAGACTTATGACTCCCTGGTGGGACTTCACGCCGAAGCCCTTGTCCGGATGCATCCGCCCGACGTCGCCCAACAAATCCTGCACGACGCGGCTGAGACCCGCTGGGAATCCGTCCTTCGCAGTCCAGGAAACCGCCTCATCCATCGCCGGTTTCTCGCCTATGCCGACCAAGCCGCCTACGTGATGATCTCGTCCACCGCCACAAATGCGCCCGGAAACCTATCGCGATCTGCCCAGGAATACGACTTCTGGATCCACCGCCTCGAATCCGCCCCAGAACTGAATCCGTTCACAGCGCTGCGATCGGAGTCTGTGGCCAGTCTCGCCGCCGCCTCCTCGTATCCCCGCCACCTGTCCCAGGACGGCGAGGCGGCGATCGCCGTCCTGACTCGCTCGAAGAACCTCCGAAAGGAGTTATTGGATCTTGGCCACGAACGCATCGAAATGCGACGAGCCCTGGCGGAGTCGTACCGCAATCTCGTCAGTGAGTGCTGGAATTCCCATCGACCCCGTGAAGCGCTCCAGGCTCTCGATGAAGTAGTGCAGTGGATCAAAACGGAGACCATCCACGACGCAAAATGGTGCGACCAAATCCTGGCTTTCCTCGCTCCCCACCCCAAGGAAGCCGTGATCCCCGAGTCTCAACGATCGGCCGTAAACCAGCGCCTTCGCGAGTTGCTTCCCCATCTCGAAAGCAACCCGGAGATCCGTGCCCACGCCGGCAAATCCGCTGAAATTGCCCAACTTCGCGCCCGCCTCAGGAGCGACAGCAGCGCTGCTGCCAGCTCACCCTAGACCGGGCCCAGATCCAGCAGGGCGCGAAGTCCGGGTCGAGCCGAAACCGTTCAGGCACCACTTCGTTGGGCACCACCGGCACGTGTCGCCCTGGCTCGTGCGGTCTCAATGGGGTCGCTCGCCAGCGTCGCTACTGAAAGACCTCTTCCCACCCAGTCTGGTGGGCAGTTCGATCCATGAGTTTCAACGACTCCTGCCGGGCAGCCTGCGACATGGCGCGCAAACGATCGCGATCGCGATCCAACAGCCTGGCGCACTCCCTGAAAGCCTCCCTGGATTCGCAGAGAAATCCCGAGACGCCGTGCTTCACGAACTCCCGGTAAGGATGATCTTCCCCTCCGGGCACCAGAGGAACACACCCGGTCAGCATCGCCTCAACCACCACCCGCCCCCAGCTCTCTCGGGTTCCAGCGCGCAACTCGTAAACGAAGAGGTCGAGTGACCGCAGAAACAGCTCGGCGGACTCAGCCAGTTCGGGGAGCAACTCCCATCGCCGGCCAAAGCACCGCGGCCCCCACTGGCCCAGTACGCTCGGATCCATTCCCATGACGCGATAGCGAGCCTTGTCCAAACCCAGCGACTCATAGCTGGCCGGGAAATCCTCGGGATACTTCCCGGCGTCCGCCCGGGACACACGGCCCACCGTCAGCGGTGTCCTTCGCACGAACGAGGAGCGACTCGACCGGAACCGAAAACGTTGAGGGTTGATGAAGTTCCCCGTTTCCATCCAGTCAATCTGCCATCCTGTGCTCGCCCGGTAGCAGCCTCTCGCCCAGCTTCCCAGCCTCGCTGTTTCCACCGCGACAGCACCCGCCCTTCCCAAGGCATCCAGATAGCCGGCTTCGAGACTGCTCCGTTGGGCTCGCGAAACAAAGAGAAGCCGATCGATAAGGCCCATTCGCAGTGCGCCGAGTTCTCCCCGCAGCGGATGAACCATCTCGTTTGACCACGCCACCTTCAAACCACACTGCTTTGCCTTCCATGCCCAACCGTCCGTGAGGAATTCAGGACATCCGAATGAGATCGCCCAGCCGCGCACGCGCCTCGGCATATCATCGCTACCTATCACCTCGATGCCTCGTCGCTTGAGCCATTGCCGGCGCCGAGCATCATCGAGATCTCCGCGGCGGATGGGGACAACCGTGAATTCGACGCGACTGGCCAACAACTCGAGGAAATCCAGGGTCTTGGTCGACGCCCCTCCGAGAAGCCCCGGCCAGCCAAAGAGAAAAACTCGTTGCTGCGTTCGCTCACGTCTCATTGGGGACCCTCTCTGAGCTCCCAACCTTGGAGATCACTCTTGCCTGCCCGTGCAACCCCGGACTAGACAGTCCTGAGTCTGCCCAAGAAGTCAACCTCAGCATCCCTCCCCATGTACCCGGAAATTGCTTCTCTTCACGGTGTTCTCGTTGCGCTCGACCATCTCATCACCAGCGGAGAGATCAAAGTCGGCTCAAATCCCCCGAAACATCCCAGTCTTCAGTCCGAAGGCGAAAGCCTCCTCCGGCTGGCGGGCCAACTCTCCGCACAATGGACACGCTCCACAACGCTCGCGCTGTCCATCATCGATTCCGCTGCCGGTCAGGCCGGCTTGAGCAGCGAAACCAAAGAGACGCTCGCTGGCCTGGGCGGAATCTTGGATGGCCGTGATGGCGGTGATTACGTGCCGATTCCACGCCCGTATTCCCGCCCACGTCTCCC
>JADLFD010000451.1 GCA_020845805.1 Verrucomicrobiales bacterium
CGGAAAATGCTCAACGGATCCGCGCCGTTCTTGAATGGCTCGCGCCAAAACGGTCGCGAGGTCGGCAGTGATCCAGGGTGCGTGAGATCGCCGTGGCAGGTGATGCACAAGGTGGCGTACAACGCCGCCCCGCGCGCCCGCGATTCGGGTCCCCACTCCCGGATCATGCCCGCGTGGTCTACGTCCAGTTCCTCATCCACCTCCTGGGCAAACGCCGCGATCGACCCCTGGCCCAGCACGGAAAAGATACCCATCCAAAACAGGCATCGCAGGAAATGGGGACAGCGCACGGACCAGAGGCATACCGAGTCCACGCCCCCACATGCACGCTCGAAGTCCGACCGCTGCTCGTGGCCAGCTCCCGCCCGCCCTCCGTCGTCGCCATCGTGCTGACGGTGCTCAACCGCCCCCGCTCACTCCATTCGCCAGCGCCATTCAGCGCGGACTTCACGTCCGCAGCGACCACGCCCTTCCGCGCAGGCTCATTCCATCTGTTCGGCACGCGATTCGCCCTCCCAGATCCGGTACGCGCGATCGAGTTCGAGACTACGCAGCGTCTGCGTGCGGCCGGTAGCCGGCCACTCGATCTCGACACGCTCGAGCGTCCGGGCCGCGCCCAATCCGATGTCGAGCCCCAACGGGTTCCCACCAAAGCTTCCTCCCGTGCCCACCGTCCGCACCCAGGTCCGCTCCCCGCTCGCGCCCTGGACCACCACCCGCACCACCGCGCCGATGGCCGACCGGTTGGAGCGCACGCCCTCTAACTTCAAGCGCAACCAGCGATGCCCCGTCGCCGGATTCAGAAACAGCGCGCGATGAAAGGCGTCTCCGGGCAAAGCCCCGCCGAGCACATGAAGCAGGTCCAGGTCGCCATCGTGATCGAAGTCCACGAACGCCACCCCGTGCCCCTTCTGCAGATGCCCCACGTCGGCTGCAGTGGTGACATCCTGGAACCGACGTCCGGCATCGTTACGGAAGAGGCGGTTGGGCACCAAAGTCGCCAACTCCGGATCCCCCGTGCCCACGTAGAAATCCAACCAACCGTCCGCATCCAGGTCCCCGAAATTCCCGCCCATGGAGAGCAGCATGCGATGGAGGCCGGCCGCCGCTGTGACATCCTCAAACCGCCCGTTCCCCAGATTCCGGTACAACCGGGGCCGCTCCGCGCCATGCTCTTCCCCCAAATAATCGGCGGCCATGTCCCCCACGTCACGGTACCCATACCCGCTGACGAACAAATCCGGCCAGCCATCCTGGTCATAATCCCAGAACCAGGTGGTGAAGCTGCGAAGCGGCTCGGTCACCCCCGCTTCCTGGGCCACCTCCGTGAACCGCCAGCGCGGCGCGCCATCTCCCCCGCCCGCCGAAGCCCCTCCCAGTTGGCCGGCGGGTCCGTCGTTGCGAAAGAGGAGATTCGCTCCACGCCCATTCGAAACATACAAATCCGGGCGGCCATCCCGGTTGTAGTCGGCGCTCACCACGCCTTTCACGAACGCGGTGATCGCCAGACCGTTGGCGGCCGCGCACTCCTGGAACGTCCCGTCCCCTCGGTTCCAGTACAATTCGCACAGCTGCGGATCGTCCGGACCCGATTCATTCCCGACGAACACGTCCAGCCACCCGTCCCCATCGAAGTCCCACCACACGGCAGTCTGGGTCGGGTGGTAGGAGAGCATCCCGGCCGCCTCGGTGACGTCCTCGAACCGACCCTGACCCAAGTTGTGCCAAAGGGAATTCGGGTGGTGCCCCTGCGCCCCCCACCATCCCCCGCGCAGCACCAGCACATCGGGCAGTCCGTTGTTGTCATAATCGGCATGCACGAGGTTCAACCCGCCCACCAACCCGCTCAACCCCGCCTCGACCGTGGCCTCGGCAAAGCGGCCGCCACCCAGGTTGCGGAAGTAGCGCAACGGTCCCGACAGCCCGGAGTCCGAGATCATCACATCTTCCCAGCCGTCCCCATCGAAGTCGTCAGCCACCACACCCCCTGCCATGCCACGCCCTCCCAGGCCCACCTGCTCGGCCACATTGCGCAGGCGCGGATACTCCGCCTCGGCCTGGAATAACGAGGGCGGGAGGAGCCAGGCGGAAGGCACACCGCCGGGAAAATCGCCCAGCGCCATGTGGGCGATGTTCAGGAGCCACTGCGCCTGGCGATCCCCCGGCTGCTGTTGCAGGTGACGGGTCAGCACGTCTGCCGCGCCACGCGCGCCGCGTGACCAGCGATGGATCCCGCCGTCATGCAGCGGAAAGAGGCACGAGTCAGGGGATGTGCCGGCCACGCAATTGTCGCGTTCGCCGATGCGCAGCAGGCAGACCGCCGTCTGCACGGCCAGCGCGGCGCTCTGTTGCGCGTCCAACCGCGAAGCCGACTCCTCCATCAGCCGGCGAAATGCCTGCCACTGGCGCATCGCCTCCTCCTCGCGACCGGCGTTCAGCAGGTGCCGCGCCATTCGCGGACGAAGCTCCATCACACGAGGTCGATTCCCCACCGCCAGCGCCTCATCGAGCTCACGCTGCAGGCGCGCCGCGGTTCCCGCATCCCGGAACACCAGGGGCAGGAGCGTTTCGTCCTTCTCCGCCGCACGCCGCAACGTGGCCAAGCGTTCGGTCATGCGCCGCGTTCCCTCCCCGATCGTCCCCCTCGCCATCACCCGATTGGTGGCGCACCACGGATCGGCCCGTTCCTCAGCGCTGCGTGCATACGGGACGGCGCCCTCGGGAAACACCACCAGCAACACCACGGCAACCTTCACGCCCCATCCTGCCCAGCCTCCCCTCCAGCGTCCTTGCCGCCCGGGAAGAACCACGCCGGGCCCTCGCCCCTCTTGGGCAACCTGGGGGCGGACTGGCGTCCCTTCCTTCATCACGACGCCTTCCCC
>JADLFD010000452.1 GCA_020845805.1 Verrucomicrobiales bacterium
ACGTCCGAGCTCGAATTGCGCGCGGGCGGCCACGAGGTGGGAGAATGCCGCGTACGCCGGGTCTTCTCCCAGCATGGCGGGCCATCGCGTGCCCTGCTCCGACGCGGTCTGGAGCTCGCCCCGGCGAAGGGCGTGGGCGGCGCGCAAGACACCGAGCACAGGCGCGTAGCCGGATTCGGTGCCCGCACGGAGCCAGTCCGCGACCGAGGGATCCGAGGTGGCAGTGCCGCCCGGTTGCACGAGGAACGCGAGGGTGAGGGATCGGGCGGCGGCTGGCGTGGCGTTCGTGGGCGAGCACTGGCGAGCCCGAATGATCCAGGGGCTCGATGCCATGGGAGTCGGGTGGGCGGCGAACAGGATACCGAGGGCGGCGACGGCTTGCGCCTGGTGCGGGTCGAGGGCGAGCGCGGTTTCGAGTTCGCGCACGGCCTCCGCCGGTTGTGCCGCTTGCGCCAGGAGCAAGCCGCGGAGGCGGTGGCGGTCAGCGGCGGGGAGTTGCATCGCTTGGCTGGAGTTGGTTCCGCTGGCGTATTGGAGATGCAAAGCTTCCGCCTCCGGCAGCGCGCCGCGTCGCAACAGCGTACTCGTGAGGCCGTCGAACGCCTCCCGTACTTGCGCATGGGCGGGACCGAGTGCCTCGAGCTGGATGCGGAGGGATTCGCGATAGGCGGTTTCGGCTTCGTCGAGGCGTCCTCGCTGAGCGACGACGCGCGCGTAGTTGGCAAGCGTGGCCCCGGAGCCGGGGTGCAGGGGTCCGAGGATGCGGCGTTTGAGTGCCAGCGCCTCGGAGAGGGTCCGTTCCGCTTCGTCGAGGCGGTCGAGGTGGAGAAAGGCGACGCCGAGGTTATGGAGGGATTCGGCATACTCAGGGTGGTCGAGGCCGCGCGCGCCACGGCGCAGTTCCAGGGCGCGTTGGAACATGCCCAAGGCCTCTTCGTGTCGCGACTGCAGGGACAGCACCGAGCCGGATCGATCGACGAGGCCGGCGACGAGGCCCGGTTCCGGGCTGGCCATACGCTCGGCCATCGCCCGTGCTTCCTGGAGGCCGGCATCCGCTTCCGGCAGCATGCCGAGGAACATCTGCAGCGAGGCGAGATTGAACATGGCGATGATCATGTCGTTGCTGTCGCCCTCCTTGAGTCGGCGGCGAGCCTCGAGGCACTCGCGCAGGAGCACTTCGCATTCGTCGAGCCGACCGAGTTGGTGGAGGTCGCCGGCGAGGTTGTTCTTCACCGATTGCAGGCGCAGGTCGTCGGGTGGAAGCACGGAGGTGTAGAGGCGCAGCGCCTCGCGATCCATGGCTTCGGCCTTCGTGTATTCGCCCATGTCGTAGTACACCTTCGACAGGGAGGCGCGGATGCGGGCCTCGACCTCGGGTTGGTCCGCGAGCTCGCGCCCCACACGTTCCGCGGTGGTGTCGACGATTTCGCGCAGCATTTGCGTGTCTCGGCCCCGGGCCACGGCAGGGCCGGCGGCTTCGAGCATCTGTTCGAGGAAAGTGGCCACCTGCTGGCTGAGGGTGGCGTCGCGATGGGCGCGGGCATACGCCAGCCGGGTTTCGCGGTACTGCCAGCCAGCCACGGCCAGACCCGCCAAGAGGGAGAGTCCCACCAGCCCGCCCGCGAGGACCGCAAGGCGATGGCGGCGGATCATCTTTCGCAGGCGATAGCGGGCGCTGGGAGGGCGGGCGGAAACGGGCTCGAAGGCCAGGTGACGTTCGAGGTCAGCGGCCAGGGCGGAGGCGCCGGGATACCGTCGTGCACGATCCTTCTCCAGGCACTTGAGGATGATCCAGTCCAGGTCCCCGCGGATCCCTTCCACCAGGCGGGCGGGAACAGAGGACCGCGCCGCGGCGATGGCGGCGGCTTCCGGCGGGGTCAGCTGGGACACCCGGGTGCTGGGTCGTGGGGGTTCCCGGTCCTTGAGCACGCTTTCCAGGGCGCGCAGGCCATTCCCGCTCCGCGGCGACGCGTCGAAAGGGGTGCGGCCGGTGAGCAGCTCGTAGAGCAACACCCCGAGGCTGTAGATGTCGGTGCGGGTATCGATGTCCGCGTCCCCGGCCGCTTGTTCCGGACTCATGTAGGAGGGCGTGCCCAGAAACCCGGCCTGGGTGGTCAGCGTGACCTCGAAGGGATGGGTGGCTTGGACGGCCTTGGCGATGCCGAAGTCGATGATGCGCGGGGTGCCTGGCTCGGCGGGATTCTGGGAGGGGGCGACGAGGATGTTGGAGGGCTTGAGATCCCGATGGACGATGCCCTTTTGGTGCGCGTGTTGGACGGCGTGGCAGACCTGGATGAAGAGGCGAAGTCGGTGCGGCAGCGGAAGGCGGAGCTGGTCACAGTGGTCGGTGAGCCGCATGCCTGACACCAGCTCCATGACGAAGTAGGGACGTCCGGAGTCGGTGGAGCCGGCATCCAGGACCCGGGCGATGTGCGGATGATCCATCAGCGCGAGGGCCTGGCGCTCGGCCTCGAAACGAGCGACCACACGCCGGGTGTCCATGCCCAGCTTGATGACCTTGAGCGCGACGAGGCGGACGAGGGGCGAAGTTTGGCGGGCGCGGTACACGACGCCCATGCCTCCCTCGCCGATCCGCGCCTCGATGAGGTAGCGTCCGATGACGGAGCCTGAGCCCTCGGGATCCAGGAGCGCCTCGGGTGGGGGAGGAAGCATGCCGTCGTCCTCGCCAAAATAGGCGTCCGCTTGCTCGGCCGCGGCGAGGAGGGCGAGAACGGAGGCGCGGAGGGGGAGATCGTCGCCGCAGGAGGTGGTGAGGTAGGTCTCCCGCGCCACCGGATCGCGCAGCTCGCGTGCGTTCAGAAAGATGGTCTCGGCCGTCAGCATGTCCCCCCTGGGATAGCGTTGTTCGGCGATGGGGACGGACATCGAGTGCGTCTCCCCGGCGAAGGCTATTCGGGCGCGGACATGATCAGGGCATGAAGCCGGACGCGGGCTAGTTCCCAGCGGCGACGGACGGTCTTCTCGTTCACCCCGAGCACTTCGGCGACCTCGAGATGGTTCATGCCGGCGAAGAA
>JADLFD010000453.1 GCA_020845805.1 Verrucomicrobiales bacterium
CCAGCCACCACTCGCGGCGAGCCGCCCGGTCCACCATCCATGGCGTCGTGCACCTGAATCGTGAACGCCTGGCCCTGGATCCGGCAGAGCTCGATATCCTCCAACCTGCGCGCTTTGCCACTCCTCAAGACGCTGCCCTCCAGTTCGCGCCGGATCACCTCGAAATCCGCGTCCATCTCCCTCGACTCCCGAGGTTCAGCGCTGCCCGAAGTCCACGAAACGCGCACCCGATTCCGTTCCAACCGCGACACCCGGAGCGTGAGCGGAACCGTCCACCCCGAAGCCCCAGGTGGTCCCGGCGCCAGAACCAGGGCCGACTCGAGCGTCCACGGTTCCGGAGGTTTTCCCCAGCCCACCCTCAGCAGTCCGGGCCGCGAGGCGAGAACCCACCAGTTCATCGCGATCTCATCACGGGAGTCGCTTCCGAACTCGGTGACGTTGACGAATCCGGGTGACTCCGGGGACAGGACCTTGGAAGCACCCCAGGTCAACCGGTACTCGTCACCGTGTTCGGTGAACAAGTGGACCAGGGTTTGGCGCACGCCGAGTTCCGGCGCCACCAGCACGACGTCCTGCTCCACCCGCCGAAGTTGAGCGTGGATCGCGCGGGCCGTCACTGCGTCCGGCAGCGTGAGGACCCATGACTGCACCTGAACCCCTGGCTTCAGCAGTTCCCACACCGCGTTGCCCGGGGCCGGACTCGGCCGCAGCACGCGACCCGGCACCGGATTCCCCTGCTCGTCCAACGGCGGGATGAGCTGATCGATCGGGAGCGCGGGACCGGAGAATTCCAGGCGCCCCTCGGCCAGCCTGCCGTTCATTTCCGAACGCACCTCAAGAACCACCTGGTTCGACACCTGGCTCCCCGGTGAAATCATCACGCGCCCCACCGCGACGTCCTCCCGCCGCCCTTCGCGCGCCATCACGTAGCTCAACACGCCCGTCCCCACCAGCGCGGTGAACAGAGCCAGAGCCAGCATCAGCGCATGGAGAATGGGCCGCGTCCGACGCCACGAATACTCCGGCGCGCGAAATCGCATCAGGAGCACAAGGCCGCACAGCAGGAGCGGCAAGGCCGGAAGCAAGGCTCTCGCGCTCACCTCTCGTTCCCGCGCGCGCGGCGTCGCGGCGTCCGCTCGCCCATTCATCCACACCTCCAGCCGCGCCTCCGATTCGATCACCTCCTGCGTCGCCTTGCGCCACGCCGTCGCCTCCCCCGCCTCCATCTGGACGCCATCCGCACGCCTGGCGCGCTGCAGGGGCGCCAGTTTGATCCGTGCCGCCGAAACCATGGAGCCCACCGACTGGCCGGCCACTTTCATCACTTGCTCCCGCGCCGCGCGTTCCGCGCGCGTCGCCGCCGCCACCGCCTGCTCGTGCCAGAGGCGTGTGACTCCCAGACCCAACCCCAGCAGCAGCAGCAACACTCCCAACACCGCGCGCCCTGCACCCGGCGCGTAGCAGCGTGGACGCGGCTTCAGAAACATTCGCACCACCGCCAAGCCCAGCAACGCACCCGTCACCAGCGCCGCCAAGAGCACCCCCCGCGGGGGAGTGCCCGCCGTCTGGGCCCTCGCCACCACCATCGCTCCCATCGGCACCAGGAACAGGAGACCCCAAAACCAGAGCGCCCTCCCCGGTGAGTGCTTCGCGGCCGGTGGCGAGGTCGTTGTCCCCGAACGTGAACCCGGATCGTCACCCCGTTCCCGGCCGGACGGCAACGGCGGCGGAACCACGCGAGCCGGAGCCGACGAAGGCTGCGCCTCCGCCGTCGCCAACTCCACCTGGGTGCGGAACTCGCCGGCGGTCTGGTATCTCCGCTCCGGCGCCTCCTCCAACGCACGCAACACCACGGCATCGAGACGCACATCGATCAGCACCTTCCGCGAGGGAGGCAGCAGTGTGGCGGACGGACGTTCGCCCGTCAGCATCTCGTAGAAAACCACGCCCAGGGAGTAGATGTCCGCCCGGCTATCCGCCGAATGCGGAGCGGACTGCTGCTCCGGGGCCATGTACCCAGGCGTTCCGGCCGCCTGGGTGCCACCCCTATCCGACCCGCCCACCGCCGCCGCCTCCGCGCCCAGGATCCGGGCGATGCCAAAATCCGCGATCTTCACCCGACCGGACTGATCCAGCAGCAGGTTCTCAGGTTTGATGTCCCGATGGACGATCCCATGCTCGTGCGCGAACTGAAGCGCGTCGCAGAGCGGCGGAACAATGGCCAGCGCCTCCTCCGGTGTAAGCCGGCGTGTCTGCAGCAACTGACGCAGGTTGACGCCCTCCACGAACTCCATGAGGAGAAAATAGAAGCCACCCGCCTGGCCGAAGTCGTGGATGGTCACGATGTGGGGATGGCTCAGAGCGGCCAGCGCCCGTGCCTCCTGGGCGAACCGCTCGGCGAACGCCGCATCGTGCGCCCGGTGCGGCGCCAGAAGCTTCAAGGCGACTCGACGCTGGAGCGACTTTTGGCGTGCCTGATAGACCACCCCCATCCCGCCCTGCCCAATCAGCCCGAGTATCTCCAACTGCGGAAAGGCAGCGGCCACGGCTTCCACGGAGGGTGGACCCCAAACCCTCGCCACCCCCGAATCCATGCCCTCGATCTCCGTCGGCTCCGCCACGCGCTGAAGCAGGCATCGCGGACACAGCCCGCCCGGGGCTTCCCCCGGGATCGGCACGTGGCACGAGGCGCAGAGTCGCGAAGAGTCGTTCATCGGTAGGTACCTGACGCGGGGCAGAACCAATGTTACGGGATTTCAGCCCCCGCCGCGTGCCTTTTTCAAACGGTTGGATCCCGGCGCGATCCTTGACGTCGAGGCCGCCCGCCCGCCTCAATGCCTGACCCCCAACCTGCTCCCATGCTCGCCAACATTGATCTCACGCGGGAAGTCACAAAGGCGGACTACCGGAAAGCCAAGCCGGATCTCGAACTCAAACTCGCCGCGCTGCAACGACGCGCCCGCGAACTCGGAATCCCGGTGCTGATCGTGTTCGAGGGCTGGGGCGCGGCCGGCAAGGGCACGCTGATCAACGAACTCCTTCTGCCCCTCGATCCCCGCGGTGTCTCGGTCATCAGCTCCCTCGCTCCCAACGAGGAGGAGGCTCTGCGCCCCTTCCTTTGGCGCTTCTGGTGCCATACCCCCGCCCGCGGGCGCATCACCATCTTCGATCGCAGCTGGTACCGCCGCGTCCTGGCCGATCGCGTGGCGCGCGAAGTGCGGGGCGAGGCCCTGCACGAGGCGTTCGCCGACATCCTCGCCTTCGAACGCCAGCTCGGCGAGGACGGCACGATCATCCTGAAGTTCTTCCTGCACATCTCCGCCAAGGAGCAAAAGAAGCGTTTCAAGAAACTCGAAGCCCATGCCTCCACCGCCTGGCGCGTCACCAAAGCCGACTGGAAACACCACCGGCAATACGACCGCCTGCTCAAAGCCACCGGCGAGATGATCGGGCGCACCGACACCGAGTTCGCGCCCTGGACGATTGTCGAAGCCCACGACCAACGTTTCGCGACGCTGAAAATCTTCAGCACCCTCATCGCGGCACTGGAACGCCGCATCGCCGAGAAGGAAAACGCCACCAAAGCCGTTCGCTCCAAACCTTCCTCCGTCGAACTCCCCGCCGAACTCAAGGCCTCCGTCCTCGATCGCGTGAACCTCGCACGCACCCTCCCCGAGGCCGACTACCGGCGCCGCCTCAAACGCGGTCAGGATCGACTGCGCGAACTGGAACACGAAATCTACCGCCACCGGATCCCCGTCGTCCTCGTGTTCGAGGGCTGGGACGCCGCCGGCAAGGGCGGCAACATCAAACGCGTCACCCGCAACCTCGACCCGCGCGGATACGAGGTCGTGCCCATCGCCGCACCCCACGATATCGAAAAGGCGCATCACTACCTCTGGCGTTTCTGGATGGAGATGCCCAAGGCCGGGCACGTCACCATCTTCGATCGCTCCTGGTACGGACGCGTGCTCGTCGAACGCGTGGAGGGTTTCTGCTCGGAGG
>JADLFD010000454.1 GCA_020845805.1 Verrucomicrobiales bacterium
TGCGCGACAACCAGACGACGCTCTCCGAAGCCGACCGCAGCCGCATCGTCCCGGTCCTCGACGCCGTGAAGGCCGCCCTCCAGGGCACCGACATCGCCGCCCTCAAGGCCGCCGGCACGAAACTCAACGACACCTGGCAGTCCGTCTCCACCGCCTTGTACCGCACGGCGGCGGAACGGGACCAGGCCGGTCCATCCCCGGGAACTCCGCCGCCCCGCTCCCCGCGTCCGAACGAGCCCGACCGTTCGACGTCCTCCCACGCTGAGGAGGAATCCATCATCAATGCCGAGATCGTGGAAGATCATCGGGCCGGCTAACGCAGCCCCACGCTCCCGGAGGGCGATGACCTTCGCACCGCCCCCCGAGAGCGATTCCGCATGCCATGAATCCCCCTCCTCCCCCCGCCACCGTCCTCGCCCTGAACACCGGCTCCTCGAGCATCAAGTTCGCCTTCTACCGTGATGAGACCCCGCTCCGGCGAACGCTGCATGGCACGGTCGACCGCATCGGCGCGATGGGCACACGGTTGACGTTCGCCAACCCGAGCGACCAGGACCCGGACACCCGTTGCCGCGAGGTGCCGGGCGATCGCTCCGCGGCCACCTTCCTCATGCAGTGGCTCGAAGCACAGGATGAGTTCGCGTCGGTGGCTGCGGTGGGGCACCGCGTCGTCCACGGCATGCAACGCCACGAACCCGCCGAGGTCACGCCTGAGCTGCTGGCCGAACTGCGGGAAACGAGCGCCAACGCTCCCGGTCATCTCCCGCGCGAGATCGAGTTGATGGAGGCGTTTCAACACCGCTACCCGCGCCTGCCCCAGGTGGCCTGCTTCGACACCATGTTCCACCGCGGAATGCCGCGCGTCGCCCGCCTTTTGCCCTTGCCGCGGCGCTACGAAGCGAAGGGCGTCCGACGCTACGGTTTCCACGGTCTCTCCTTTGGATTCCTGATGGAGGAACTCGGCCGGCTGGAGGACCGCGCGGCGCATAGCGGCCGGGTGATCCTCGCGCATCTGGGCAACGGCGCGAGCCTGGCCGCCGTCCAGGACGGCCGCTGCCTCGACACCACCATGGGGTTCACTCCGAATTCGGGCCTCGTCATGGGCACCCGCACCGGCGATCTGGATCCCGGCGTGGCCCCGTTCCTCGCCCGCACGGAGGGTCTCTCCCCGGAGCGATTCGAGGAGATGATCAACCATGAGTCAGGGCTGCTCGGCGTGTCCGAGATCAGTTCCGACATGCGCGACCTCCTCGTCCGCGAGGCCGATGACGAGCGGTCGGCGGACGCCGTGGCGCTCTTCTGCTATCAGGCACGCAAATCCATCGGCGCCCTCGCTGCCGCGCTGGGCGGCCTGGAGACCCTCGTCTTCTCCGGTGGCATCGGGGAAAACTCCTCCCGCATCCGCACCCGCATCTGCGAGAACCTGGGATTCCTGGGACTCCAGCTCAGTGAGACCCGCAACCAGGCCGCCGCCAGCGTCATCTCCAGCGACTCGAGCCGCGTGACGGTCCGGGTGCTGCACACCGATGAGGCGTGGATGATCGCACGCTGGGTGCTGCAAACCCGGTCGGCCGCCGCGCGCTCCACGACTTCCGGAGCCGGCCTGACGGCCACGCCCACGGCTCCCAAACCGCTCCGCGGTCTCATCCCCGCGCGCTTCGTCGACATCCTGGATGGCAACTTATGACTCCAACGCACCTGCACCTGCTGTTGAATCACGTCCCCGTGCTGGGCACTGCCTTCGGACTCCTGCTCCTGGCCTGGGGGGTCTGGCGCAAAAGCGCTGAGCTGAAAAAAGCCGCCCTGGGAACCTTCACGATCCTCGCGGTGCTCGTCATTCCCGTCTACCTCTCGGGAGAACCCGCGGAGGACGGGGTCAAAGGACTGCCCGGCGTCTCGCTCCCCATGCTCGAACAGCACGAGGAGGTGGCGGCCTACGCCTTCTTCGGATGTCTCGTCACGGGTGCCCTGGCGGCGGCCGGCCTCGTTCGCTGGCGTGGCGCCAGGCCGCTGCCCACCTGGTTTGTCACGCTCATGCTCGGCGCCTCGCTCGCCGTGGGCATCCTGATGGCTTGGACCGCCAGCGAAGGCGGACAGGTGCGGCATTCCGAGATCCGCCCCCAGTCCGCCCAGGTCCCCATGACCGAAGTGAAGGATCGGGACTGAGTGGACATGACACCCCTCGCCACAGCACCAGCCCCGACGGACGTCGCCGGCCAGCCCGCCCCATCCCCCGTGTTCCCGCGGCGGCGGCTCTGGTGGGGTGTGGCGGCGGTGACGGTCGCCGTGGGGGTGGCGATCGCCTTATGGATGACCCGCAAGCCCGCCTGGCCCGGTCCTGGATTCGTGCACGGGAACGGGCGCGTGGAGGCCACCGAAATCGATGTCGCCGCACGACTCGGGGGACGGGTGAGTGAGATCATGGTGAACGAAGGCGACTTCGTGGAGGCCGGACAACCCCTGGCTCAGATGCAGGTCGAGATGCTCGATGCGCAACGGGCCGAGGCCCGCGCGCAATCGCGCCAGGCCGGGCACGCCGTGACCAGCGCCGAGGCGGAGGTCGTGGCGCGGCAGGGCGACACTTCGGCGGCACGCGCGCTGGCCGGGCAACGGCGCAGCGAACTGGACGCCGCGGAAAAGCGGCTCGCGCGCACCGAAACCCTCACGCGGGACGGAGTCAAATCACGACAGGAACTCGACGACGACCGCGCCACGGTCCGCGGCGCCGAAGCCGCCCTGCTCGGCGCCGAGGCCCGTGTCTCGGCGGCTCAGGCCGCCATCCAGGCGGCCCAGTCGCAGGTGATCGGCGCCGGTTCAGGTCTGGCGGTGACCGAAGCCAGCATCGCCCGCGTCGAAGCGGACATCACCGACACGCTGCTCCGCTCCCCACGCTCGGGTCGTGTCCAGTATCGCATCGCGCAACCCGGCGAGGTCATCCCCAGCGGTGGCAAAGTCCTCAACCTCGTGGACCTCGGGGACGTGTACATGACTTTCTTCCTCCCCGAAACGGTGGTGGGAAAGCTGGCCCTGGGAAGCGACGTACGCATCGTGCTCGATGCCGCCCCGGAGTACGTCATCCCCGCCAAACTCACCTACATCTCCAGCACCGCCCAGTTCACCCCCAAGGCCGTGGAGACCGCGAGCGAACGGCAAAAACTCATGTTCCGCGTGAAGGCCCAGATCGATCCCGACCTGCTCCGCAAACATCAGACCCTCGTGAAGACCGGGGTGCCGGGCGTGGCCTGGGTCAAACTCGAAGCGTCGGCCGACTGGCCAGCGAAACTCGAACTCAGCATCGCAAAATGACCCTGTCCCCGCCCGCGCCCCCGCCCCGGCCCGCGCCGGTGGCGCGCCTGGCGGACGTGGGATTGCGCTACCGGCGCAAGGTCGCCCTGGAAGACATCACCCTGGACCTGCCGTCGGACTGCGTCGTCGGACTGATCGGCCCCGACGGCGTCGGCAAATCCAGCCTGCTCGCGCTCCTCGCCGGTGCCCGCGCCGTGCAGAAGGGAAGCGTGCAGACCCTCGGAGGAGACATGGCCCAGGCGCGCCACCGACAACTCGTGTGCCACCGGATCGCCAACATGCCCCAGGGCCTGGGACGGAATCTCTACGCCACTCTGTCGGTGGAGGAAAACCTCCAGTTCGTTGCCCGATCGTTCGGGCACAACGCCGCGGAGCACCGTCGTCGCATCGATCGCCTGAGCCAGCGGACCGGACTGTTCCCGTTTCTTTCGCGGCCGGCCGGCAAGCTCTCCGGGGGGATGAAGCAGAAACTCGGCCTGTGCTGCGCCCTGATCCACGACCCCGACCTGCTCATCCTCGATGAACCCACCACCGGCGTGGATCCGCTGGCCCGCGTGCAGTTCTGGGAACTGATCGGCGAGATCCGCACGGAGCGCCCCGGCATGAGCGTGATCGTCGCGACCGCCACCCTGGAGGAAGCCCTCCGCTTCGACTGGCTGGTCGCCATGGATGCTGGCCGCGTGCTGGCCACAGGAACCCCTCGCGCCCTGCTGGAACAACACGACAGCCCGTCCCTGGAAGAGGCGTTCGTCGCTCTGCTTCCCGAGGCGCGACGCCGGGAACATCGAGCAGTGTCCCTCGCCCCTGCGCCCCCGCGCGACGAGAAGGCCGTGGCCATCGAAGCCACGGAGCTCACCATGCGCTTCGGGGACTTTGTCGCCGTCGATCACGTGAGCTTTCGCATCCTCCGCGGTGAGATCTTCGGATTCATCGGCTCCAATGGATGCGGCAAGTCGACCACCATGAAGATGCTGACCGGCCTGCTGCCCCCCAGCGGCGGTCACGCGTCGCTCTTCGGCACGCCCGTGAATGCCGCCGACCTGGCCACCCGCCGACGGGTCGGCTACATGTCGCAGGGCTTCTCCCTCTACTCCGAACTGACGGTGCGCCAGAACCTGGTGCTCCATGCGCACCTCTTCCAGGTCCCGAAGGCGGACATTCCAGCGCGCGTGGACGCGCTGATTCAACGGTTCGGGCTCGAGGGTCGCTCCGCGGCGTTGCCCGACACCCTGCCGCTCGGCATGCGCCAGAGGCTCTCCCTGGCAGTGGCGACGGTGCACCAACCCGAGCTCCTGATCCTCGACGAACCGACGTCCGGAGTGGATCCCATCGCGCGCGACAGCCTCTGGCACCTCATGATCGACCTGGCACGCCAGGATCAGGTCACGATTTTCATCTCCACGCATTTCATGAACGAGGCCGAGCGCTGCGACCGCGTCGCCTTGATGCACTCCGGTCGGGTGCTGGTCACCCAGGTTCCCGCCGAGCTCAAGCGACGGCGCCACGTCGCCACGCTGGAAGACGCCTTCATCGGTTACCTCCGCGAAGCCGACGGCGCGGTCGCCTCCACACCCGCAAAAGGGTCGGTGCCAGATCCAGCGCCAGTGCCACTCCCGACCTCGGCGCCGCAATCGACGCCCCCCACGCGCGCCCGCACCGCGCCTATCCGCCCCCCACGCGTTCGCTTCAGTCCAGCCAGAGCGTGGAGCTGTTGCCTGCGCGAAACGCTCGAACTTCGACGCGACCCTGTGCGCGGCACGCTCGCCCTGCTGGGCACCGCCCTGCTCATGCTCGTGGTCGGATACGGCATCAGTCTCGACGTCGAAAACCTCACCTTCGCCGTGCTCGACCGGGATGAGACCCAACTGAGCCGCAACTACGCCCTGAACCTGTCCGGATCCCGCTACTTCGTCGAACGCCCGGCGATCGAGGACGATGCGTCCATGGACCGTCGGATGCGCTCGGGCGAACTGGCGCTCGCGCTCGAGATCCCCGAGGGATTCGCGCGGGATGCCGGGCGCGGCGGTCCGGTGGCGATCGGCGCCTGGGTCGACGGCTCGATGCCGCGCCGTGCCGAAACGGTGCGCGCCTACGTGCAGGGCATGCACGAGGGCTGGTTGCTGGAGCAGGCGCAGCACCGACAGAGCTCCGGCCGGGCGACCGGCTTGGCCCGCATTGAGACACGGTTCCGATACAACCCGGACGTGCGCAGCCTCCCGGCCATGGTGCCGGCGGTGATTCCCATGCTCCTGCTGATGATCCCGGCCATGCTCGCCGCGTTGTCTGTGGTACGGGAAAAGGAACTGGGGTCGATCATCAACCTCTACGTCACCCCCGTGACCCGGGCCGAGTTCCTGCTCGGCAAACAACTGCCCTACATCGTCCTCGCGATGCTGAACTTCGCGCTGATGACCCTGCTGTCCATCACCTGGTTCGGCGTCCCGGTGAAGGGAAGTCTCCCCACCCTGACCCTCGGGGCCCTGCTCTTCGTGATGTTCTCGACCGGGTACGGACTGCTCGCGTCCACGTTCACCAGGAGCCAGATCGCGGCCCTCTTTGTCACGCTCCTGGGCACCATGATCCCGGCGGTGCAGTTCGCCGGGATGCTGAACCCGGTGTCCTCGCTGGAGGGCGCCGCGGCGTGGATCGGCCGGGTCTACCCCGCCTCGCATTTCCTGACCATCAGCCGGGGCGTGTTCAGCAAGGCCCTGGGCTGGTCTCAGCTGGCCTCATCCTTCTGGCCCCTGGCCCTGTCGGTGCCCGTCATCCTCACTCTCTCCATCATCCTGCTTCGCAAACAGGAGTCCTGACCATGCCCCGAGCCGCCCACATCTACCGGCTGGGAGTGAAGGAGCTTTGGAGCCTGGCGCGGGACCCCGCCATGCTCGCCCTCATCGCGTACACGTTCACGGGGGCGATCTACATCTCCGCCACCGCGATGCCAGAGACGCTGCACCACGCCCCCATCGCGATCGTCGACGAGGACCTCTCCCCGCTCTCGGCGCGCCTGACGCGGGCGTTCTTCCTCCCGCGTTTCAACGAACCCGCGATGATCCAGGTGTCGGATGTGGATGCCGGCATGGATCACGGGACGTACACCTTCGCCCTCGACATCCCGCCCGACTTCCAGCGCGACGTGCTCGCCGGGCGCACGCCAGCGCTCCAGCTCAGTGTCGACGCCACCCGCATGAGCCAGGCGTTCACCGGAAGTGGCTATATCCGGATGATGGTGTCGACGGAGATCGACGACTTTGTGCGACGGCATCGAAGCCTGGATCCGGCACCGGTGGAGCTCGCCCTCCGAACGCGATTCAATCCGAACCTCGAGCATTCCTGGTTCGGCGCCCTGATGGAGGTGCTCAACAACGTCACCATGCTCTCCATCGTCCTGACCGGCGCCGCCCTGATTCGCGAGCGCGAACACGGGACCATCGAACATCTGCTGGTCATGCCGGTGACCCCCGCGGAAATCATGCTCGCGAAGGTGTGGTCGATGGGCCTGGTCGTGCTGGCCGCCGCCGCCTTCGCCCTGGTGGTCGTCGTGCAAGGCGTGCTGCACGTTCCCATCGAAGGATCGCTGCTGCTGTTCCTGACCGGCGCGGTCCTGCATGTGTTCGCCACCACCTCCCTGGGCATCTTCATGGCCACCGTCGCGCGTTCCATGCCGCAGTTCGGCATGCTGGCCGTCCTCATCCTCCTCCCGCTCCAACTGCTGTCGGGCAACGCCACGCCCCGCGAAAGCATGCCCGGCTTCCTGCAAACGTTGATGGAAGCGTCGCCCACCACGCACTTCGTGCTGGTCGGCCAAGCCATCCTGTTCCGGGGAGCGGGCCTCAGCGTGGTCTGGCCGTCGTTCCTCGCGCTCGCCGCCATCGGCACGGTGCTCTTCGCGATCTCTCTCAACCGCTTCCGGAAGACGATCAACCAAATGTCCTGACCCGCCACCGGAACACACTCGCACGCCTTGGCCGACGCTCGCCCCCGCCTTCGGCACGCCTCCCCCTCTCACCATCCATGAAAACCAACACCCTCGCCCCGGGCCAGATCCGCGCTCTCGACGCCTATTGGCGCGCGGCGAACTACCTTTCCGTCGGACAGATCTATCTCCTCGACAATCCGCTCCTCCGGAAACGGCTCCAGCTCAACCACGTCAAGCCGCGCCTGGTCGGCCACTGGGGCACCACCCCCGGGCTGAA
>JADLFD010000455.1 GCA_020845805.1 Verrucomicrobiales bacterium
AACGACATCCACATGCAGGAGGGGCGCGACTTTTGGTGGCACCGGGAACTGGAATACGTCACGCCCCAATGTCCTCCGGCCAAGATGGACAGCGAGGCCCCCCTCTTCATCCTGTACACGAGCGGTTCCACCGGGAAGCCCAAGGGGATCCTGCACACCACCGCCGGCTATCTGCTCGGCTCCAAGCTCTCCACGCGCTACGTCTTCGACCTCAAACCCGACGACGTTTACTGGTGCACCGCGGATGTCGGCTGGGTCACGGGCCACAGCTATCTGGTCTACGGCCCCCTCGCCAACGGCGCCACCAGCGTGATGTATGAGGGTGCGCCAAACTGGCCCGAACCGGATCGCTTCTGGCGCATCATCGAGAAGCTTGGCGTGACCATCTTGTACACGGCACCCACGGCGATTCGGGCCTTCATGAAATGGGGCGACGAATGGCCGAAGAAGCACAACCTGTCCTCCCTGCGGCTGCTCGGTTCGGTGGGTGAACCGATCAACCCCGAGGCCTGGATGTGGTACCACGAGGTCATCGGTGGGAAGCGCTGCCCGATCGTCGACACATGGTGGCAGACCGAGACGGGTTCCATTCTCATCACGCCGCTGCCGGGGGTGACCCCGCTGAAGCCGGGGTCGGCCACGCTGCCTTTCTTTGGCGTGTTGCCCGAGGTGGTGGACGACAAAGGCGCGGTGGTCCCACGCAATTCGGGCGGTAAACTCGTCATCCGCAAACCCTGGCCCTCGATGCTACGCGGCGTGTGGGGGGACCCGGAGCGGTTTAAGCAAACCTACTGGACCGAGGTCCCTCGAAGCTACTTCACCGGCGACGGATGCCGGCAGGATGCGGACGGCTATTTCTGGATCGTCGGGCGCATCGACGATGTGCTGAACGTGGCCGGTCACCGTATCGGCACGGCGGAAGTGGAAAGCGCCCTCGTCAGCCACCCGCTCGTGGCCGAGGCCGCCGTGGTCGGACGTCCGGACGAAGTCAAAGGCCAGGCGCTGGTGGCCTTTGTGACGCTGAAATCCGGGGTTCAAGCCAAACACGAACTGCGTGAGGAACTGCGCGCCCACGTCGGTAAGGAGATCGGCCCCGTGGCCAAACCCGACGACGTCCGATTCGCCGAGGGCCTGCCCAAGACACGCTCAGGCAAGATCATGCGCCGGCTCCTAAAACAAATCGCCTCGGGCATGGAGGTGAAAGGCGATACCACCACGCTGGAGGATTTCTCCGTGCTCTCACGGCTCTCGCAGAGCTCCGAATAATCGCCGCGTTCCCTGGAACGGTCGCGTCCGGACGGCGTCATGGGACTCCGTCCGGACGCTCTCTTTTCAGACGGACCCCGCAGCGGATTGCCTAGGCTGCGCGAGGCGCTCGAGCTCTCCGACACCGCGGGGCAGGGTTGGGCCTGGTTTTCTTCCAATCTTCTCTTGCTCCCCGCAGGGCAATTTCGGTAAAGGATCCACGCTCAGCCACGGTTGTCTGCTCTCCCTCGGGAGTGTTGCGGGTTGGGAAGGGCTCGGCCAATCAGGGATTGGTCTGAAAACCGTGCAAAAGCGCCCCCAACCGCTGGCGATCGAGGCTTTGGAGCCACGCGTTCTGCTGTCCGCAGAACTGCTGGGAGGCGCCTCGCTCTCGGACGGGCTCGCCACTTCCGGCGAGGGGGAAGGCGAAGGACGCGCTTCGGCCGAGACGGCGGACGTGGTGCTCGCGACGGTCGCCGACACCCAATCCATCGGGCGCCAGAGCACCGCCGCGCAGCTCGATTACGATCCCCGCCGTCAGATGGACGACCTCTTCGGCGGCGAAGAGCTGCTGGCGCAAGAGTCCGTCCCCGATTCGACACCGGCGGCCTCGACTTCCGACTCGAGCAAACCGGAATCCACTCTCGTCGATGCTTCCCAGGCTCCATCGATTGAGCACCCAGGTGGTCTGCTCGGGTTGGCCGCGGACCCGAGTGTCGCATCCGATGAACCCGCGCTGAGCGTGGCCCCAGTTACCGATCCGGAGAACCCCAGGACGGACGCGGCTGGAGTCGGAATGGAAGCCGTTGCTGAACGATCAGGAGCCGCGGAATGGACCCGGAATACCACGCCCGTCGGAGTGACCCTGGTGCCGACGACACACGAAACGCGTGACGGTCGGAATGAGACTCTCTCGGCGGTGGATCGCAGTGTGCAGACGCTGCGAGCGGCCAATGCACCGCCTGCGGAAGGTTCTTCTGGCCAAGACGTTCATTCGTTAGTTCCAACTTCGGGCGAGAATGGATCCCTCGCCGAAGGAATCTCTTCGCAGGATCCAGTGACGAATCACTCGCCGGCTTCGGAGCCGGATCAAGGAACTGCCTCCCCTTCCGCGACCCCGGGTGTGGTGCTCGAAACGGCGGGGAGCGCAACGACGGTGGTGGTGGCCGACGGACGTGGGAATTCGACTGGGGCGGAGGTGGTCCTGGAAGTCGGCACAGGTTCAATCCTTCATGGGGCGGGAAATATCCCCGCCAGCATCCTCAATCGCGGTCTCCTCAGTCCGGGAAACTCGCCAGGCATTTGGGACGTCGCGGGGAACCTGACTCTCGATCGTGCGGGATCGCTGCTTCTCGAACTCGGCGGCACGTCGCCCGGCCCTGGGGTGGCCTCTGGACTGGACCTCGAACCGGCGGTGGGAAGTCCACTCGACGGGTACGATCAGATCAACGTCGCCGGCAAGGTGACCTTCGGCGGCAAGCTGGATCTCGACCTCATCGACGGATTCATCCCGACCGTGGGAGACGGCTTTGACGTTATCACTTTCACTGATGGATATTTCGGCGCGTTCGATGACTACCGGGACCTGGTCATCCCCGGTGTTGGATTCCTCAAGCCGGTTTACTCCCCCACCAAACTGCGTCTCGAGATGGTGGCCGGCAGTGCCACGATGTCGGCCCCGATCCTCTTCATCCCAGGGTTCGCGGGGACGCAATCGGCCGATTCCACGCCGGCCGGGGTGGAGTACTGGCTGACGCACCGCGGACTCAGCCCCGACCTGCTGGTCCTGGAACCCCTGGCGAACAGCTACTCCGACATCGTCCAGTCCCTGGTTAATTCCGGATACACCAACGGGGTGGATTTGTTCGTGGTGAACTGGGACTGGCGCACGCCGGTCGCGCTTCAGGACGGAACTCCCGACGGCGTCCTGGCCCACTCGACCCTGCCGGGCTACAGCCTGTCCGATGGCCAGTTCGAATCGGGCCTGGACTACCTCGGCGCCGCGCTCGCACGTGCCGCGTCCACATGGTCCGATCTCAAAGGGTCCGCGCCGGCGTTGGCGGACATTTTGACACACTCCACGGGAGGGTTGGTGTCGCGTAGTTACCTGCAGAGCGACCTCTACGCGACCGGTGGGTTGCCCGGTGTCCGGACCCTGATTCAGTCGGGAGTCCCCAACCAGGGGACGGGTTCGACGCTGAACTTCCTTTTGAACAGCTTCGGACTGAAGTCCACCACGCGTCTTCTCGGTCGGGTTCTGGACTT